>JBGPAO010000204.1:0-6375 GCA_041480755.1 Bacteroidia bacterium | reverse complement strand
GTAAAAGTGTCGCTACTGAATAAATAATAATCATCACTGAAGATATCAACTTTAACAGGTATATTAGTGTTGGCTGGACAATCCTCAGAAATAGTCATATAGAGAGAAGTCAAATGTGTTGATATTTCTCCAGGTGCAATATCTGCAAATCCAACAAAAGCGTTAGGCAGATTAGCCAACGCAGTATTAAGACTTGTTAGTTTAGCTATTACTTTATCAACTGATGCTGTTGAATCATTATTACGGAGAGCCACTTTAAAATATATTTTTTCTCCGCAATTCGGGATGGTGTCACTTTTTGTATAGGTTATTCCATCAACCACAATCGGACCGATGGTTGTGAATTTTGCAGCCCCGGTAATGGATCGGGAAGTTCCAGCAGTTAAATCTTCAGCAGTAATATCAACTGCAAATATTGTTTTCATTTCTGGAACCGGCCACAGCGCACACCAGGTTCCGTCCCCAGGATCACCATCGTTATGATTTCCATCATCAAACAGGGAAACGGTCTCATTAAAAGTACTATCCATGCTGGTGATAAATGCATATACAGACAGGTCGTGGGTATTGGGATTTTCAACATTTGCTGTTATTGTAACCGTTCCTGTACCGGGGACAACGTAACCGGGATTAACTTTTACATTATGAGCATAAGAAAGATTCCGGATCCAATCCATCGCTTTTTGTATAACCGCATCTTCCCCCTTGGCTACTCCATCCTTATCAAACCAGACGCTGACATCCACCGGAAACTCCCGGTGGTTGAGAAGAATTTCCGGTGCGTTAACAAGAAAATAATCACAATATGAGTACATAAAATGCCATCCAGGAAAAGTAATACCTTCTTCAGTAGGAGAACTCATGGCAGCCCAGGTTGATTTGCCAAAAAACTGTACCATGGGATGATAGCCAAACATATAGGCTATAGCATCGCCGGAACTGACACAATTCGGACCGGTTAAGACAGCCAAAGGCCGTTCATAGCAGGACATACGGTTGCCTGTGATACGCCAATAATTCTTATCATTTGAAGGGCAAAGACTAAAATCAGTCTGGTTGCAGCGTTGAACATTCTGCAGTGTAAATAGCTGCCAATTAAAAAGAAGATTAATTCCTTTGTAAGGAACTGCCGGACTTCCTCCCATATTGAATCTAATATCAATAATCAGACCTTCTGTTTGTAAAAGAGATTTAACTGCTTCATAAAACTGGTCATCCGTAATATCAGTCTCTTTTAATAAATAGATATAACCAATATTTGTTCCTTCGACAATACCATAATATACTGTTTGTTTTTCAATGTTAATGGGAACTGGAAAAGGAACTCCCGGAACAGGAAGTTGCTCGTTATTCCATAGGAGGAGCTTCCCACCAAACCAAATGTGTCCTGTAGGAACCACCAGATTTTGCAGTGGATATACAGGAAGGTGAACGGTATCACCGCTTGCATATTTGATAATATCGATTGTTTCAAACAAGTGCCAGTTCATTCCAGCACTTGCCAGTTCAATATGTCTTAATGCACTCTTTGAATTCCCTTGAAGAGATAAGATAGGTATTCCGGACCCAAGCAGTTCATCCACCAGGTCCTTCCATGGTACCCCTTCATAGCCCAGTACAATATCACCCGGTTGCAGGCCGAGCGGATGGTCATCAATGGTCCTTAATACAAGAATTGAACTATCGGGTAAAACCGTCAGAACAGCCCCAAAATGACTGATTTCAAAGGCACCGATAACCAGAACTGGTATTCCGGGATTGAGTGGTGTAAATAATACAGTTGTGTCCCAGGCATGGGTATGTACGTCACCTAAATCATCAGCCAAACGGCCCATCAGGGCAGCAAATGCGCCCTTGCTTGTGGATGAATTAATGCGCGAGCGGTAAGAAGATTTTATTGAGTCCCATTCAGTCGGGTCAATACCCAGCGAATTGAAACCTGCAAATCCTGTTGTGAGTGCCCCTGTGTAAGTATCGAAAATAGTAAGTTTTTCATTCAAGGGAAGTCCAGGCCCCCATGTGGTATCAATTATTGTCTGCCAGTCATCTTTGGACTGATAGAAAGACTTACCCTGTAATTTATTTTCAGAACTTTTTAGATTCCCGGAATGTGTCACGGTTCTGATTTGAAACGGATCAGGATTCTCAGGTTTTATCTGTGGAAATGCATATCCGGCAAATAAGCACACGAAAAAGAAAGAAGTAAATTTTTTCATAGTAGATGGTTTATTGATCACCCTTTAGAGCATAAAGAATCTATATACTTATAAAGGTTATTGAAATTCAATATTTATGTTTTGAAGTTTCTCCATTACTAAATAGGAATAGAGCAAAAAACATAAACCAACGGAACTCAACCATTTGCAAGGTCAGAAGTACTTTGAAGTTCCTTATTCCAGACTGTATTGAGAAGTAAATTATATGAAAATATACAACTTTAATCAGACATTGTCAAGTAAATAGCTGTTGGACATACCCCAAAATTTACCCAAATCCAAAGCTGAGCTGGGGATCATATATTTCAGTGGATTTTAATAGTTTTCCTGGATATTGTGTAAATATATTGTTAAGCCCATCTCCCAAGGCATAATACTTAAAATCGGGTATACCAAATACACGCTTCGCACTTTTTAAAACATGGCCCGCCATTATAGTTAGTTTTTGGGTTTGATCAAGTATCACTGCTATAAAATAAAATACTGCTAATAGCAATGCCATCATATTCTGAAGGCGGACATATTTTAAGACTCTGATATTTTCCATGTCATAAGTTTGTTTAACAAAGCGTATTGTTTCTTCAATACTCCATCGTTTCAGATAGGCTTTAATAATGAACCATATGTCCTTTAGTTTGGAATTTATTTGAAGTGATGTCAGCAATATCATGGGTCGGTCACTAAAGCCCTTGATTACTACCATGGTTAATGGATTCTTGAACCCTGGTAAATATACTGGCATGGAGCCATACTTTATGTTGAACCGGACTTCTTTGCCGTGAATAATATTTACAATGGTTTTCTCATAGGGCAGCCGGCATGCATAGGCTAACCATAGTGATCTTGAAATTCTACCCTGGTAAATAAAATCTCGTGTACCCACCAATCGTATAATGAAGTCTCTTTTATTTTTGAGCAGTGATTCATATAAAGCGTCTCTGTCTCCTCCCCGGTCAATAACCCAGATACCTCTGTTTTGCACTGCCTTACCAACCTGATTCATGGCTTTTATGATTTCTTCATTTTCACTAATAAAATCTGGAGATTTCTGTGAATAGAGAGAACAATATAACGGAGTTATTTCATTACTGTCTACTTCTGATGCAATGACCTGATTGGTCCAGTACCCATCCACAAATTCACCATCCTCACTACCATCTCTTACCGTCGCCAGATATTCCATCTTTTCTGCATATTTCTTCTTCAGATCACTCAGATCAAGTATTAATAAGGTCTTCTCTTTTATCCGGTTACTGGCCAGTGATAATATCCTCTCATGCAAACAATCCCATATTTTATGCTTAATTAATTGTCTGCTAAACCGTTCTTCAATTTTCTTTAAGGATATATGGCTTTCCATTTGTCTGCCAATGTCTGTTAACATAACCGATTGGGAAGCTATTATACCATAAATGGCTTCCTGTATAAATCGTCTTGCAGTTTTATCAAGTTCTTTTGAAAGTATCCCCGAAAATTTCGTTATTTTGTAACGTAACTTATTAGCTAATTGGCTAAAGTTCATTTTGTATCCTCCTGTTTTTGTGTGTGGTAATACAAATATATACAGGAGGATACTTTTTTACCATACCTGAAAAAAGTATCCCCATTTTTTAGTTTTTCACTTGAGGATTTATTGAAAGTCAAGCATTACAAAGGATACAGAAATTTTACTATAGATTATTGGGGTATGTCCAACTGTATTGATCTTGATATTGTCATTTAAATGTGTTACATTTACTTAAATAGTGCATGATTAATATAAAGGAATATATTCTCAAACCTAAATAAGTCTGAATAATAGCTGTATATCTTTTTATAAAAAAATTAATATTTAGCAGAATATATGCAGTGTTCATAGTTTTGATTTCCTCTCAGATTGTATTTCTCACATACTGATTCCAGAATAGCAATTGAAGGATTAAAGTAAAAGCCATTTGTAGTGACAAATATGGCGTATTAAATTATTGACCTTCACTTCTAACTAAAATATTAATATCATGAAAAAGATTTATTCATTTCTTATTATAAGTTTTCTGATAACAGGACTACAAGCACAAAGCACATTGTATGTAAAAGAGAAGTCAGGAACACAAACCCCTTTTGAATTAGACGGCATTAGAAAGTTAACTTTTCCTGCGGGCAACATCACAGTAAATAAAACCGATGGCAACATGAGTATTTATGAGTTAAGCGATATTCGCTACCTGAGTTTTAGTGACTTCACAACTGACGTAAAGATCATAGCCAGACAGGAAAGTAGTAACCTTACTCTCTTTCCTAATCCTGTAATTGACCAACTGTTAATTAGTTATGAATCACTAAAAGCAGGAAATGTGCAGGTAGCAATTATTGATATACAAGGCAAGGTTTTGCACCAACAAACCATAAACAGCCAAAATGGAACAAACCATGCAATAATCTCTGTATCACAATTGCCTAAAGGACTTTATGTATGCCGTTTACAAAACGGCGATAAACTTGAAACCATAAAATTTATAAAAAACTAAACTAATGGATGAATTAAAATGAAAACAATAAGTACAATAATATTAGCACTATTATTCAGCTATAATTTAGCTATTGCACAAGATACCTTGTATATTTATAAATCAGGTTTAGTAGTAAGCAAGCGAGCCGTAACAGATGTTGACAGTATAATTTTTTACAAATCTGCATCAGGTAATACCATAACAGACTATGATGGCAATGTTTACAATATCGTAACCATAGGTACACAAACCTGGATGGCAGCAAACCTGAAAACAACTCATTTTGCTGATGGCACAGCTATACCACTAACAACAGGCAATAACAATTGGGATACATTAACGGCTTACAGCAAAGCCTATTGTTGGTATGATGACGACAGTGCAGCCAATGCCAATACCTACGGTGCCTTATATACATGGCCTGCCGCTATGAATGGTGCCGCCAGTAGTTCTGCCAGTCCAAGTGGAATACAAGGCGTATGTCCCACCGGATGGCACTTGCCAAGTGATGCCGAGTGGACAACACTGACAGACTATCTTGGAGGCAAAGATGTAGCCGGCGGCAAACTTAAGGAAACAGACACAATCCATTGGCACAGTCCTAATGAAGGAGCTACCAATGAAAGCGGTTTTACAGCCCTTCCGGGTGGCTACCGTACTTACCTTGGAGCATTCTGCTGCATTGGAGGCTGCGGTGGCTGGTGGAGTTCTACAGAGGACGGTAAACACCTCCAACACGCCTGGTACCTGAGCCTTGACTCCAATTACAGCAATGTATACAGAGGCTTCATCTATGAGCGGAATGGTGATTATGTTCGCTGTTTGAGGGATTACTAGACTATTTGATTATTAAATAATCTTGCTTAACTGAATTATATTCCTGAAATTTGATCTCAGCAACATTTCCTTCTATACTACATTGATAGTTTAGTTTGAGTATCCTTCTCTTTTGTCTCCTTTTGTGCAGTTTTGAATGTTCCTTTAGTTGAAGCGGAAATATTAGGTTGTCAGTGTTCTAATAAATCCTCCCCGATGATAAACTGAATCTATTAATAAGAAATCTCTCGGAAATCAGCTTTCTAATGCTTATGTATCAAAAGGCAAACAATGCTATTTAATTGATTGATATACAAATAATTAAAACGTAAATATAAGCTATTAGATCAACGATTTTTCTTCAGGAATAAAATACATTGCTGATATAGAGAACGTTGCACAGAGGGGCTAGAAATGCGTAGGAGAGGCTATTTTGAGGCTATTTAAATGCACTTAATTGATAATCAACTGATTGACCTAGAAATATGATCTAAAATCGATCCTACAATGAAGTACATCAATCGCATATTTGTAGTTAGAAAGACTTATATGGCGTTTTTAATTATACTTTAAAAATAATTATACACTTCATAAAATTGAATTATTTATTAATACTTCTTTCAAGTCTTTTTTTTGTGTTATTAAAAGCAGAAATATTCCACTCAGCATCAAAGTTATTCCAGTAAATTCTTATTATAGGTTCTGGCGCAATTTGCATGATTTTGTATATTAAAACAATAATATCTTCATATTGAAAATATACATTATTGTTGTTTAAGTCTTTTGACAAAAATGAGCTTTGATTATCTATTGTTTCTGAAATTTTATTTAATAATTCAATAGCTTGTTCTCTT
>JBGPAO010000203.1:0-6398 GCA_041480755.1 Bacteroidia bacterium | reverse complement strand
GCTTCGGCTTCTCGTTTTTCTTCAACTCCCTTTTACAGGAGTAATACGAAGGTACTTATTAAGAGTCTCAATTAAGGTATCCAGCTTAACTGGTTTTGATAAATATTCATTGCACCCTGCTTCAAGGGATTTTTCACGGTCATTGGTAAATGCATAGGCTGTCAGGGCAATAACCGGTACTTTATCGTCAATTCTCCTTATTTCGCGTGCCGCGTCAATGCCATTCATGTTTGGCATCCTGATATCCATCAGCACTAATTCAATATTATTATTGTTCCTGAACAAATCCACAGCCTGTATTCCGTCCCTTGCCCATAAAACCCTGGCATTTACCTGTTTCAGAAAAGATTCTATAAATAAATAATTTGACGAATCGTCTTCTGCAACAAGTATAAGTGCGCCTGCAAGGTCAGGCATACCATAAGGTGTCTCTGAATCAGGGTATATTATTTTTCTTTTGGATTCTTTAACCTGTGTCGCATTCAGCGGCATATCAACATAAAAATTCGATCCATGCCCTGGTTTGGACTGAATAGATATTGTGCCGCCAAGAAGGACAGCAAGATTCTTTGATATAGCAAGACCAAGTCCTGTGCCTCCATACTGACTATTTATCGATTCATCGACCTGCCTGAATCTTTCGAAGATGATATCCTGTTTATCCTCAGGAATCCCAATGCCTGTATCTTTTATGGAAAACCTGACATGTGATTCCGATGTAAGTTCATATCCTATTTCCACAAATCCTTCATAAGTAAATTTAAATGCATTATGGATCAGGTTGTTGAATACCTGCTTAAGCCGTGGCCTGTCAGTATATATTATAGGTTCCTGATTCCTGTCGACTTTGAGCCTGAACTGAACCTGCCCCTTATTCATTATATTCTTTTCACCGCTGAATTGCTGGTATATTTCAAGCATAAAATCTTTTACGGAAAAATATTCCGGTATAAGTCTAACATCACCTGCTTCAATTTTAGAAATATCAATTATATCATTGATAATCAACAATAATTCATTTCCCTTATTTCGTATAATACTGATGTATTCATCCCTTTCTGCCTTAGAAACCTGTTCATTCTTAAGCAATTCAGAGAATCCAAGTATCGCATTCATCGGTGTCCTGATCTCATGAGACATATTTGCAAGAAATGCCGATTTAAGTTTGTCAGATTCTTCTGCTTTCTCTTTTGCCTGTTTAAGATTTGATTCGTACTGTTTGCGTTCGGTAATATTCCGGTAAATACCGTAAACTCCTACCTGTCCTCCGCCAATTTCGATCGGCGTACCAAGGATTGATACGTGAATCTTATTTTTATTTTTATCCTGGCGGATAGTATCGATAACTACCTTTTCGCCTTTCCCCACCCTTTCTGTAATTCTCATGGCTTCTTCATTAAGATCTTCCGGAGCAATGAGGTCATCAATTTTTTTGCCCAATGCTTCTTTGGCAGTGAATCCGAAAAGTTTCTCAAATTCATTGTTGACTTTTATCAGACGTCCTTCAGTATCTGTCAGGACAATTGTTTCAGGGGAGTTCTCAAACAATTGTTCAAAGTAAGCTTTTTCAATTTTAGTCTCGTCGTACGCCTTTTTTGTCTCAATAGACAATCCTATCTGGTTCGATACAAATTCCAGGAATTCAAGATCCCTTTCAGAGTAAGCATTTTCATTTTCATAATGCTGTACAACCAGGGCTCCAATAATTTCTTCTTTGATTTTCAGAGGAACACCAAGCCAGATTTTACTCGGTGTGCCAACGTCTTCAATTTCCCCCTTCTTCACCAGCTCTTCAATTTGTTCATTCTTCATCAGGATTGGACGATTATTCCTGATCATGTAGCCTGTCAAAGTATTTTTGGCAGGAATTTCATTGAAACTGTCTTTCTGGTCAATGAAGAAGGGCAGAGTGAGTGTCTCTTTATTTTTATTGTACAACGCAATATAAAAATTAGTTGTGTCAAAAACTTTGCCCAGCTCATGCCGGATAACCTGCGACAGCTCATGGAGGTTCATTGTCTGTGTAACTGAATCCGAGATTGTATACATCAGTTCCCTGACCTGTTCGGACTTCTTCCTTTCTGTGATGTCTTCAATAATTGTTAATATCCTCTCAACTTTGTCCCCTTCGTAAATGGGTATTAACCTGGTGGATGTATTAACATTATTTTCTCCTATTCTGAAAAACTCTTCCTTCTTGTGAACCATACCGGTTTTGAATACTTCCATGTATTCTTCCTTTACAATGTTTGACAGAAAAGGAAATGCTTTAAATATATTTTTGCCCACAAAATCTTCCTTGAGACCTAATTTTCTTGCTAATTCAATTAACGACTTATTTGCAAACAGAATTTCCAGGTTTCGGTTTACAAGGTGCATACCTTCCTGCATTGAATCCAGAGATGTGCGGTACTGTTTTTCAGATGATTTTAATGCATCAATAAATTGAACTTTTTCAGTTATTTCCCTTGCAATTGCCTGAATCGCGTAAATTTTATTGTCTTTTTTCAGAGCGGATGCATGTAACTCATATATTCTTAAACGGCCGTTTTTATCTTTCAATTTAATTTCAAACGGTTCAGGGATATGACCACGTAAAAATCCTTTGAAGATTTTTAAATACTGGTCTAAATCTTTGGGTATAACTCCGGGGAATTTGGCCAGATTCATTCCAATAAGTTCATTTGCAGGATAACCAATTGTTTTGGAAAAGGCGTCATTGGCTATTACAATTGTTCCATCCCTGTCTATAACTGCAATTTCATCCGGAGCTGTACGAATAAGATCTTCATATCTCTCTTTTGCATTCAGAAGTTCTTCCTGGATTTCTTTTATTTCAGTAATGTCCTTGGTGATTGAGAGCATGTGAGAAACTCCGTCAATGTCAATAACTACTGCGGAATACAATACATTCCGGACTTTCCCATCCTTTCTCCTGAGTTTT
The DNA here is from genome assembly GCA_041480755.1 of Bacteroidia bacterium. Taxonomy (GTDB): domain Bacteria; phylum Bacteroidota; class Bacteroidia; order Bacteroidales; family SM23-62; genus LJUQ01. The sequence continues at coordinate 3,454 of JBGPAO010000203.1, read as the reverse complement.
ATTTCAACCGAATCACAGACTCCATCCTTTCGGATTTTATTGATTATTTTTTCCCTGTCACTTATATCGACCCAGAAATTCATTATAAACCCTGATTTGCCTAATACTTCTTCCCGCGTAAAACCGCTTAGTCTGCAGAATCCAGGATTAATATCTTTTACAACAGCATCTTTGACAGTAGAAATCATGACTGCATCCGGACTGGATTCGAACACCTTCCTGAATAATTCTTCGGTCTTCGACTGGCGTTTTCTTGATTCCTGAAGTTCCTTGATTATTTCCGAAAGCCTTAAACTTACCCTTGAATGCAGCTCAACTTTATCCTTTACCTCTTCAGCCAGAATATTTATTCCTGCTGCAATGGTGTCAATATCATCCTTGGATGTACTTACTTTAATCCTGGATGTATAATTACCAGCGGCAATATCCTGAATGGTAGTGATAATTTTTTCAATCCGGTGGTCTTTCTTATTCATCTCTGTTTAACTGTATTTCAATTAGATATAATTAAGATGTGATATTATTAAACATAATATATCAACTGGTCTGCATATTCTAGCAAAAGGCCTGTATAACAATAGCGTGGTAAAGATAAAAAATCTATTATAGCCAGTAAATATTTATTAAATTGCATTTAAAACAAAAAATAATGAAATCAGATAGAAGGAAGTTCATCCGGGGATCCGTGTCAGCAATGGGGGCTATGGTATTATCATCCTTTTATACAAAATCCTACGGAAGAGATTTAAAAGAGGCACTCGATGCTGTAAGCGGGATTGAACCCGGAAATGTTGCCCGTGATGAAGATATCTGGCATTGGGTTCAGAATGCTTTCACTTCTTCACCGAATGTTATGAATCTGAATAATGGGGGAGTGAGCCCCCAGCCAAAGGTTGTCCAGGAAGCATTTGAGAATTATAACCGGTTCAGCAACGAAGGCCCGGCTTATTATATGTGGCAGGTGCTGGGCGAGGGAAGGGAACCCGTTCGGGGTGATCTGGCTGATCTGGCCGGCTGCTCAGCTGAAGAAATAGCGATTGTCAGGAATACTACAGAGGCACTTGAAACAGTCATTTTCGGATTGAATTTAAAGAAGGGTGATGAGGTGGTTTTAACCAGACAGGACTACCCTAATATGATAAATGCATGGAAGCAGAGGGAAAAAAGAGATGGGATTGTACTGAAGTGGGTTAACCTGCCCCAGCCAATTGAAGATGAAAGTGCTATTGTAGAAGCTTACATGGAGCAATTCACAAACCGTACAAAAATAATTGAGATCATGCATATGATCAATTGGACAGGGCAGATTCTACCGGCAAGATTACTGGCTGATGCGGCACATAAAGAGGGTATTGAAGTCCTGGTTGACGGTGCACATACATTTGCTCACCTTGATTTTAAAATTCCGGAACTGGATTGTGATTATTATGGGACCAGTTTGCATAAATGGCTGTTTGCCCCATTTGGAACAGGCATGTTATATGTTAAGAAAGATAAGATATCGCAGATCTGGCCTTTGACAGCCCCCGGGGATCCTGAAAGTACTGATATCCGGAAATTTGAGGCTATGGGAACGCGTTCCTTTCCGGCAGAACTGGCAATAGGTACTGCAATAAGTTTTCATGAAATGATAGGTTCGGAGAGAAAAGAAGCAAGGCTCAGATATCTGAAAAATTACTGGATGGATGCATTTAGTGATATCCAGGGGATCAGGTTTTTCACATCAAAAAAACCTGAATTTTCATGTGGTCTTGCCAATTTCGGAATAGATGGGATGGAGCCTGCTGATATCCAGAAAAAACTGATGAGTCAGTATAAGATATATACTGTTGCAATGGTATGGGAAAATATCAACGGAATCAGGGTTACTCCAAATGTCTATACTACAACTGCTGATCTGGATAAATTTATCAGGGCAGTTCACGAAATTGCAAAAGAGTAGTGACTCGGGAGAAATCCCCGGGATACTTACAGTATAGCAGTATTACTTTGAAGCAATGGCTGAAATCTCAATGCTTGCACCCAGAGGCAGATTTCCAATCTCAATAGCTTCCCTGGCAGGGAATTTATCTTTGAAGAAACTCCCATATACTTCATTCATAGCCTGATAATCCCTTATATCAATAAGAAATACTGTGCATTTAACCAGGTCTTCAAATGTCATATTGTTCGCTTTCAGTATAGCACCGATATTTTCCATAACCTGCCTCGTTTCATTTCTGATATCACCTTTAAGCAACTCGCCGGTTTCAGGATTAATCGGGATCTGTCCTGAAATAAAAAGTACGCCGGCATCTGTCATTCTGGATTGACTATACGGAGCTACCGGTTTTGGAGCTTTATCAGTCTGTGAAAAGCCAGGAAAACTTATTAAGCATATCATAAGAATTATAAATGATTGTTTCATTTTGTGCAAATTTAGCAGGATTATTTTTATTAAAAATACGTAATAATCGCATCAGTTCAAAAGTTCGCACATTCCCACCATTTTTCCGTCTTTCTTGACTTATCCAGGTCAATTTCATATATTTACAAAAATGAGATTTGAAACCTAAAAATTCTACTATGAAAATTTTTGAAGTTTTGATCTGGGTTTTTGGTATTCTGGCAGGGATTATGATAGTTTTTGCCGGCATCTCCTTTATTTCAGGATCTAAAATATTTGGCGTTGTTCATGTAATAAATTTATTCCATGTAGCCAATACTTTTCTCCTTTTCGCCATCTGTTGTACGCTGTACATGAAATACCTTAACAAGAAGATAAAGAAGGAAGGTTGATTCTTATGGATGTCAGCTGAATAGGTAATTTGCGGGGACACCGGCACTGTTTATAATGAAGATCAGTGGACGCAAGACTGAGTTGACTTGCTTTTAATTTCTTTGTATCTTTCTTAAATTGTAACCAGGTTCATTACAATGTATTCCTGCCAAATTATACTATTATGAATACAAGCGCTGCCAGATCAGAACTGTTTCTTCTCATCCTGTCTGATGAACTTCAGGTTCCAATATACCTGGACAAGCTTAAAAAATATGGTTATCAGAATGTCATATCCTGTACTCAGGGAGAAGAAGCCATTAAAAAACTTGCTTCCGGTGAATTTTCACTGGTAATTACCGATACGGAGCTTAAGGGTAAAATGAATGGGATTGATCTGGGCAGAAAAGTCAGGCAGGAATACAATTTGCCATTAATTTACCTGTCCCGTGTGCAGGATGAAACGACACTTAGCCGTGCCCTGGAAACTAAACCCCGGGCATTCCTGAGTGTACCGGTCAACTGGAATGAACTGAGGGTGGCTATTGAATCGGCGATGTTCTATAATGATGAATTGGAATCCCTGAATTCTGTAATTAATGAATTTACACAGAGGTATGAAGAGATCCCGTTACCATACCAAATTCTTGATGCGGATGGCAGATTGGCTTCCGTAAATAAAGCCTGGGTAAATCT
>JBGPAO010000202.1:0-6419 GCA_041480755.1 Bacteroidia bacterium | reverse complement strand
GCGTTCTTCCGCCGAACCCGACAATTCTCGACGATGCGTCGATTATCGGAAACATAAGACGGTTGCGAAACTTGTCGTAATAACGATTCTGTTCGCTGGCCACAATAAGACCTGCCGCGAGCATTAGTTTTTCAGGAATATTTCTAATTCTTTCTTTTTACGCTTTCTATCTGCATATCTCAATAATTTACTCTTATTAACACTGTATCTGTCAAATGCATTCCTGTAGATATGTGTAAGTTCATTACTCTGTAATAATGTAAATTCCTCATCACTAAATAGATCAACCAATAATTTCTCAATTGTTATGGTTAAAATTCCATGTATTAGTTGAAGTGGCGCTTCAGTAACAAGAGTTCGGACTATTATTGGCTTATCCAAATCGCTAATGTATTCATTTATTGCATTTATACCTGGACGCAGAAATACTTCACTATATTCATCTTTGAGTAGATAGTATACAGACTCGGCGGCATCTCTTTCAACATCAACATATGTGGTATTGGTTTTTGGAATATGTTGCCCGAATTCAATTATAGATGATGAATTCCAGATACAGAATTGAATATAGGGAAATCTATTCTTAATCAGGTTGTTTATTCGAGAGAACCTCAAAGATGTATATGGTTTATATTGGGTATGAACACCCAACGCAAATTTTCCTCGTCCAAGACGAACGACAATGTCCAATTGAATGAGTTTATAGACTCTCCAATTCACAGTTGAACGAGGGATATAAGGTTCAAACTGCCGATAAAACAAATCGATATCAGAGGTAACGAATGAAGATTCACCTTTAAATCTATCTCTGAATTTTGATATTTGAAGTTTCTTTTCGAAGATGAATAAGTTTTTATCAAAGATAACAAATTATTGGCAGCAAACCAGCAAATGCTGCCGATAATTTGAAATTATCTCTTTTAAATACAGAATTTAGTTTTTTCCTTGTTATGTAAAGATGTTCCTGAAATGTTAAGTGATTAAACTGATGGGATTTCGAAACTTATTCAAGAACTAAATCAAGGAATCGGCAAATTTGTTTTCTATCTTTGTTTTATGTCTGAAATTACTAAAGATAATATAAGGCTTTTTGCATCTATTTTTGTTGGTAGACAAGACATTTATGCTGTACATTGGGAGAAAGAAGGAAGAAGTGGATATATGCCGGCTTATAAAGTCAATTGGACTGATTATCAGAAATATAAAGCACAAGGCGGAACATTTAAAGATTATACCGGTAAGGAACCTTTGCCATTTGATATCATTGCCATTAAAAATCATCTGATAGGGAAAGAAACCTGTGGAATATACCCATTACTTGATGATAATTCTTCCTATTTTATAGCTGCTGATTTTGATAAAGAAAACTGGTTCGAAATAATATTAAGATTACATAGGAAATGTTCTGAGTATAAAATCCCCTCATATATTGAGCGTTCACGTTCAGGTAAGGGAGGACATCTTTGGATTTTCTTTGAAAGTGCTTTTCCAGCAGAACAAAGCAGGAAAATAATGTTTGAATTACTACGCCATTCAGGTATTATTTCTCAATTTCAAAAAGAACCTGGCTTTGACAGGCTTTTCCCAAATCAGGATTTCCATTCTGGAAAAGCAATGGGGAACCTGATAGCTCTACCATTAAACGGAATATCAATTCAAAGTGGCAATTCTTGTTTTATAAATCCTGTAACTTTTGAACCTTATCCCGATCAATGGGAATTCTTAAAATCGGTGAGGAAAGTTTCCATCGATAAGTTAAAGGATATTTATCAGGAGTTATTCGACGAAATACCACAGGACAAAATAATTTCTCTTACTGAACCAGGCAAACCTTATGAACTTGAAATAATCATTAAACACCAGATCTTTTTAAAAAGGGGACAACTTGGCAAAAAGCTTATTATTTTCCTGAGGGAGCAATTGAACTTTTTCAATTCGGACTACCTGATAAAAAAAAATCTTGGAATAAGTACATATGCAACAGAAAAGTATTTTAATATAGTTGAGGAAGCGGATGAGGAAATTATGATTCCAAGAGGATTCTCTTCGGATTTAGTAAAATTCTGCAAAAAAGAAAACATTCCTTTCAAAGTGATTGACAGAAGGACGAAAAACAAAGAAGTTTTCTTAAAGTCCGAAATAAAATTACAGCCACAACAGAATATAGTCTTACAGAAGATAAGAGAGAAAGATTTTGGAGTAATAGTATTACCTCCAGGTTCCGGAAAAACTGTGATTGGATTAGAAATTATTGTTGAAAAAAGGCAACCCGCTTTAATAATAGTCCACAGAAAACAGTTGTTCGACCAATGGATAGACCGGATCCAGAATTTCCTGAAGATCCCCAAAAAAGAAATCGGGCAAATCGGCAATCATAAATTCCAAATAGGAAATGAAATTACAATAGCTATGGTTCAATCATTGGTAAGGCTTGATAATATCAATGAAATATCAAATTCTTTTGGGACAATCATTGTTGATGAGTGCCATCATATTCCTGCTAAATCATTCAGGGAAGCGATGATTAAATTTAATTCATATTACCTCTATGGATTAACGGCAACTGCAAAACGGAAAAATAATGACCAGAAGCTAATCTTCATTTATATTGGAAACATACTTTACAAAGTAGATCAGCATGAAGATCTGAAAGAAAGAAATATTACCCCAGAAATAAATATTCGTCAGACAAATCTGTATGCTCCTTTTAATTACAAAATCGATAAATACGAAACGATTTCCCGTATCCTGATCCATGACACTCAGCGCAATTCGATAATTCTTGAAGATATTGAAAATAATGCCAACCGGTTTAAAACCATACTGGTATTAACTGAAAGGAAAGCTCATGTTGACATTCTGAATTTATATCTGAAAGATAAATATGAGACAATTACCATTCATGGAGAGGATTCGGAAAGTGCCAGGAAAAGTAAAACAGAACAAATAAAACAAGGACATTTTAAGATTGTCCTATCAACAGGCCAGTACTTTGGTGAAGGTATTGATATAAAAAACCTTGAATGTCTATTTATCGTTTATCCATTTGCTTTTGAAGGTAAACTTGTTCAATACATAGGCAGGATCCAGCGGTCAGAAAATCCACCGGTCATATTTGATTACAGAGATGTGAGGATTGACTATTTTGAAAAAATGTTTAAACAAAGGAATAGATACTATAAAAAGCTTTTGAAATAGACAAATTTTAGAAGTAGTTATTAAAATAAAAATCTCTGTAAGTAATTGATATACAGACATTTATATTAGTAGTCCGTAGGGGAATCGAACCCCTGTTACCAGGATGAAAACCTGACGTCCTAACCCCTAGACGAACGGACCAAAATTTAGCGGTGCAAAGATAAAGGATTTTTTACAGGCGCAAAGAAATTGAAATAAAAAAATGAATGTGCCTTTTTTTTTATCTTTGTTTTCCTGTTATTAAAAACTCTCCAAATGAATAGAAACCGGTTCGGGAATTATTTAGTTCTTTTGATTTTTATCAATATCTGGATTTTACCATCCTGTAAACCACAGCAATCAGCAGAGAAAAAAATTATCTCCCAGACTGAAATGGACTCCTTTCATTTCAGGGCTGTACATGAATTCCCGAATTATGACAATATCTCTGCAATTATTAGTCTGCTAAAGGATCTTGATTTAATATACTTTAAGGATGCACTTAACAGCGTTGATAATATCGACAAATATACTGACAATGATCTGCTGACGGCTGCCAATATTGGAGTATATATGACAGACATGGGTTATATGTGGTCACAGGAACAATCAGATGATGCATTCAATTATAATGTTGTAGTATTATCCCTGGCAGATCGGCTTGACATGGCTAAGAATTTCCTGGATTCTTTTTTTCAGAGATATGACGATGAAGATGCAGATCCCGATTCAATCCTTTTATTGATTGAGAGGGATCTGAGGGAAGCCATCAAACAATTTCCGGAAGAAAAAAGGCTTGAGCTTTATTCTGCAATGATTACAGGAAGCTTTGTTGAAAAACTCTATTTATTATATGAAATGATCAAACGATGCCCGGAAATATCCATTACAGCTGATTTGACTGAGGAGAATATGCAAAGACTGGTCTGGATTGCAACCGGACAAATTAAAGCACTTGAAGCACTGAATAAAACGGTTGAGGAATATGGCATTCCAAGAGAAGATATGCTCTGTCATGAGGAATTAATTATGCTTGATTCAATAATGAAGGGAACAGATTTCCTTCAGGATTCGCTAATAATGAATGCTCTTCAGATCCCTGAAGACCCTGAATTCCTGAACATATACACTGAAGTATCAAGATTAAGGAATCTGGTTACTAATCCGGATTCTAAGGCTGCCAGATAAGTAATTATTAATGGAATTATATTCTATCCCGACAGGAAGCTTGAAAATTGATGGAGGTGCAATGTTCGGCATCATCCCAAAAGTGCTCTGGGAGAGAATGTATCCGGCCGATGAGCATAACCTTATAAAATTATCCATGCGCTGCCTGCTGGTGGTAGATGGTGAGAGAAAGATTTTGTTCGATAGTGGTATGGGCGATAAACAGGGTGAAAATTTCCTAAAGCATTATTATCCTGACAGAAAAGATACTCTCATAGGTTCTCTTGCCAAATATGGCTTCAAGCCTGAAGATATCACTGATCATGTAATTACCCATTTGCATTTCGATCATTGTGGAGGGAGTATAAAATACAGTGATGACAGGAAAGACCTGATTACTGTTTTCCCTAATGCGGATTACTGGATCAGCCATTTTCAGTGGAACCTGGCCCAGATTCCAAACCGCCTGGAATCTGCATCCTTTTTAAAGGAGAATATCGAACCAATCGAAAAAAACGGACAATTAAAGCTCTTTAACTCAGACTTCGGTCTTACTGAAAATATACGAATCAGAATTTTTAATGGACATACTCTTGGACTCGCTGTCGGCCTGATAAAATATAAAAACAATACGATAGTTAATCTTTCCGATTTAATCCCGATGGCAGGGAACATATCCCTGTCATGGATATCAGGTTATGATACAAATCCGATTAATTCCCTGACAGAGAAGGACCAATTTCTTGAGGAATCACTAAGAAATAATTTTATCTACTTCTTCTTCCATGATGCGGAAAGGGAGTGCTGCACTTTGAAGGAAACTCCGAAGGGGATAAGGATGGACAAGGTTTTTACACTAAATCAATTTACTAATTCTGATTTCTGAATGCTGAATGCTGAATTAAAAACTCTATTTAATATTATAGCGCTGCTTAGTCGTTAAAATACTACTTTTTAGTATCTTGATTATCTCAGCAAGTTTTTCAAAGCAGGAATCGAATTTTTCTTTTACCAGATAATGGCTTTCCTGAAGAAGTTTAAGCCAATATTCAGTTTCTCTTCCTTCTTTAAGTGATACGCTTAGTTTATGAATAAAATCATTCCTTGACTCAGCAGATAAAGATTCATTAATATTTGCACCAATTGAAGTACCAGATCTGAGTAACTGCTTTGACAGCACAAATTCCTTTTGTTCTTTAATTAGATATTTATAGATTTCAATAACTTCTAGAGCAAACTCGAAGGATTTTTCTAAAATAATGTTCTTATTTGTCTTCATGATAAATGATGTTTTTATTTAATCATTTATCCATCAATCTCAATAATATAGTTTAATATTCTGTATTTTTTAAATACGGTTACATTCAGAATTCTGAATTCAGCATTCAGAATTAGAACCTCGTGTGCCCCGTATAAACCTTCGATAATCCCAGAGGAACAAGTCTTCCATGATAGTTCAGCTGTCCTGACCAGTTACCCCTCAATGAAGCATCTGCATAACCTTCAGGATTTATCAACAGGGTGATATCATAGACTCCTACAGAAGACAATACAACCATTATGATACTGTAGGTATCTTTGTTCCTTCCCGTCATACCATAATCATATTTCGTTACACGGCCGGTCACTGTTTCTCCGCCAACACCATTAAATCCCATAGAATATGCTGAACCGGTCTGAAGGGTGGCATTTAAAGAATCTACCATGATGAAATTAATATTCCGGCTTACCGGAATTCTTATTCCATACTTATTACTCAGATAGTCCGCCTCAAGGACAAAACGCTGCAAACTGACCATTTGAGATGTCATTTCAATATTTTTTTCACGTTCCTTCTCCCTGGCCTCTTTCTGTTTTTGTTTTTCATATGCTCTCTGCTCCTTTATGTCAGTCTTTGAGGCCCTTCCATACTGACTGGAAACATAGCTTATATTTCCAAGAAGAATGGCAATTATTAATATGAAAAATTTTGTTTTCATTTTATAAGATTTTAATATGTCGTTATTGAAATAGTTTATGTTTTCCTATATCCAGGAACTTCAAAATTATCTGCACCCCATCAGGTTTACAGCTTT
>JBGPAO010000201.1:0-6441 GCA_041480755.1 Bacteroidia bacterium | reverse complement strand
CAGGTACCATCTGACTATGGTCCAATCGATCTTGTTAAAATTGTCATTGATACTGTCGGAAACCTTCCTCCAGGATTAAATTATCAGACAAACAGTGATACATTTTATGTTGATACAGCCTATTGCGTTTTATTAAGTGGTACTCCCACAACTCCTGGAATCTATGACTTATATATAAGGGTCATACCCTTTATTTATTCAATTATTCTTGGAGTTGTTCCCTTCCCGGCTGTTACAGATGACACTTCTCTGACTTTAATTGTCAGAGACCAGTTAGGAATTGATGAATATCAGGGAAAAGAGTTTACGGTACTGGAGGCATTCCCCAACCCATTCGGGACTGTCGCCAGGATTGGATTTTACACATGCAGTCAAGGACCGTTTGAACTAAGAATCTATAATCTCCTTGGAAAACTGATTTATAGTGAAGACATTGCCGGGCTTCCCGGGAAAAATTATTTCAATTTTAATGGAATTGAACTGCAACCCGGGACATATCTCTATAATATATCCGGTAATAATCAATCTGTGACAAGGAAACTCCTGAAAACAGAATACTGATTATTTTCTTTCTTATAATAACAGGCGCTTGATGGCCAACATATAATTCACAAAACCCCGGGGTTAGATCCTCACATTCAACTTCAGGGTAAGATTCCTGGGGGGATATATATCTCCCGGCCTACCCATATACTCCTTGTTAAAAATGTTCTTAACAAGGAATGCTATAGTTACCGTTTTCGTAATATCAAACATCAACCTTCCATCCAAAACAGTATATCCTTTATTATGCTCCGCCCAGTAATCCGGGAATCCCGGAAGTATGATCTCTCCAAAAAGAGGATCCAGGAAAACAGCATCAATATTCCTAATTCTACTGCTGTAGATGAATGTCAGTCCGAGTGTAATCCTTTTGTATTTTGATTCAGCATCTCCTTTCACAGAATGCATATTCCTGTATTTAAGATACTTATCTTCCACACTGACAGAATCACGAATATTCAGATCCAACGGGAGTATATATGTATAACCTGCCAGAAGAGAAAGAGGAACCCCGAACAGGTTTCCTGTCCCTCCCATGCTGAAATCAATCCCCGAAATTCGCGCATTACCAACGTTGAGTGCCTTAAAACCTACATGTCGCATGATATCAAACGGAACAGAATCAGGTTTATAAATCCCGAATGTGAACTCAATCATTTCACGGTATTCAGTAAGAAAAGCAGCCAGGTCGATATATGCGTTCCAGTTGCTTATCCTTATTCCCTGTTTGATCCCGATCTCAGCACTCCATCCCCTTTCTGATTTCAATGTGTCATTAGGAAATATATTCAGGGATCCGACTGTAGTCCTGGTATATTTTTCTGCTATGGACGGAAACCTGTATCCCTGTCCGAAAGAAGCTCTCATATAGGTATATTTTGCAAGCTGGTAATTTATTCCAGTTCGAAACACAGGAATGATCCCGGTACGGAACGAAGGAATGAATCTGTTGAGAAATTCAGGACTTGAATATTCTACCGTACCATCAAGAGTATATCTTTCAAACCTTAGGCCTACTGAAAAGTTAAGCCTCTTAAGAGGATTCCCGTCAAATTGTGTAAATATTGCCGAATTAAAACTTCTATGATTCCCGAACAGGTTCGAATAAATTGAGGCCCATGTTGACGACAGACCGGAAGTCCAATCATAATTCTGTCCGAATTTCCTGTGAAATTTATATTCTCCAAATAATAATTCCGACCTGTTATTTTTGTCCGGAACATCCGGGAAAGAGTTATTTACATGAAAAAACCTTGTTTTCAGGCTATGTTGTGAGCCGTTTTTAGTATCATATACTATATATGGATCTGCATTAAACCGGCTGCCCGTAAGTTCAGAAACTGCCTGCGGGTTTTGCCTGTAAGCCCCGGAATCAGCATTCATCCATATCAGAAAATCAGCCATTTTGGTGATCATGCCGTTCATGTTTATTCCATATGATAATCCTTTTATTTTTTGATTACGGTAGTTCAGTTTAATGTTTATCCTCGCCCGGTTATCGTAATCATTTTCCCTGTAGCCCTCATCCCTGAATAAGTTTACCCCAGCGATGAGATCAAGATTCTTGATCTTCCTGGAATGGGTTGCACTTGCACCATAAAATAATGGTTGCCTGTCCCACCAGGCCAGTTCTTTGCGTTTGGGATCAAGATAAATACCACTAAAAATATTGATCGAGGTCTCCGGTTTTTTTGTTGGATATGCTGTCCTTATATTAAATACTCCGTTCAATGCCGATGAACCATATAATACAGATGAAGCACCCTTGATGATCTCAATCTGCGATATATTATCAACAGGCAGGTAATCCCATTTAATATCTCCTGCATCAGCGGATATAAGTGGAAGATCATCAATAAGAACAAGTACCCGGCTGCCAGCGCCGTAACTGAAACCGCTCCCGCCCCTGATGCTTGGCTGGCCTTCCATCACATCCACACCCGGTGTTTGCCTGAATACCGATTCGAGTGTCACAGCATTGGTATTATATACACGCTCCGGCTTAACTATTTCAAGGGAAACCATAACATCCGAAAGCTTCTGTTCATATTTCCCTGCACTGACCACAATATCTCCAAGCGGAGTAAAGGATTGTTGCATCAGGAAATTCACTCGGATACTATCCTTTCCCCTGATATCGACTGTAATTGTTTGGGATTCAAAACCGAGAAACCTGCAAGAAAGTATTATTTTGTCACCTGAAGCGGCAACCGAATAAAATCCCCTGTCATCGGTAATCGTCCCTGACTTATCATTAATAATAACCGTTGCTCCGGTTAAAGTCTCATTATTTATAGAATCAGTGACAATACCGAATATCACAGTGCTTTTTTGCGAGAACGCAAAAAAGAAAATAGATTGCAGAAGCAGGATGAGAACATATTTCTTCATATGTGTTTCATCCATATATTCTTTATTTACAATTCCCGGGATTATTTATTACCTAAATAAACACCTCTTCCTGAAAGAATAAAATCCTTAAGGATTTTATTTACAAAAGAATAAGCTTGCTGAATAGTACAGATTCCCCGGAAATGACCTTAACAATATAACTGCCTTTTGTCTGTCCTTTGAGATCAAGATATATTTTACCATCTGTATTATCAGCCTGTTTGTTGTGATAAATTATCCGTCCCTCAAGGTCTAATACCACGATTTCAGGGTTTTTTAATTTAACTGTTTCGCTCCAAAGGATACATTTGCCTTCCGTCGGATTGGGATAGATATAAAAACCAGGGTTGACTGTAATTTCGTTTCTTCCAGTCTGGAACCGGTTATCTTCAATATTTGACATTGAATGGCTGTATGGGCCGGTGCCTGCTTTATTATATCCTGAAGGATAACACATATTCGGGAAAGGTACCCTGACATTATAAAATACTTTTCCCGGGGGAACATTCAGATCAGTGTAAGAAAACAGGTCCCCGGGTAATGTCTCGAGCAGTTCCCAGCCGAAAACTGAAGAATATCTCCAGACTTCAAAACTTTCCACATTATTCCCGACATAATCATCCCAATCCAGGTTCATAATGTTACTGAACTGTCCGGGGCTGATACGGAGATGGACAGTTTTATGCAGGGTGCTGAGAATAGAAGCGTTACCGCATTCATCCAGAGCAGCTATTTTGTAACGATATCCGCGAACCATCGGATTCGCTACAGAATCAGTAAATACTGACAACGCTCCGCCTTGCATGGAGCCTGCCAGAAGATAAATATCTTTTTCACTGGTCTCACGAAATACATGGTACATTTCTGTATTGGCTACCTTTTCCCAAACAATAAGGTTGGAGCCGATAGCTGTATCAACAGTGACAAGGCAGATTGGATTTTCAGCAGGGAGAATGCTCCCAACAGTTACTTTGTGTACTGCCTTGCAACCATTCTTATTTGTTACATTAACGAAATAATGTCCTGCTTTCACATTAACTAAAAAAGGAGTTGTTGCCCCATTTGACCATAGGTATGCATAAGGACCATCATCACCTAATATTTTAATGGTAACCTGCCCATCGTCCTCGTTACAGGACGCAGGTATAATTGAATCGGTTTCAACAATTGGCGCACCCACCTCACTTAATGCAATATCTTCAACAAGGATACATGCGTTATTATCAGTTATTATAATTTTATATTTCCCGGCAGTTATTCCTGACAAGTAGTCAGTTGTCCATCCTGTATTCCATTCATATTCATATGGTTTCGTACCACCTGAAACGAACAGATCGATATGGCCATTTATTCCACCATTACAGCTTGCAGCTATTATATTATATGTAACGTCCAATTGTTTAGGTTCACTAACAACAAACCCCTGGTAAACTATAAGTCCTTTGGCATCTTTCACCTGAACTTCATAAGGAGCTGCTTCCAGATTTTCGATATCCTCTGTTTTCATCCCATTTGACCAGTAATATTGGTACGGCGAGGTTCCCCCTGTGACACTTATATCTATTTTACCATCAGCATATCCAAAACAATTCACATCATAAATGGAATCTATAGTTACAACAGGACCATTAACGTAGTTGATGGCAAATTCCTTATACTGGATACATTTTTTACTATCTTCGACTGTTACCTGGTAGATTCCTGCTGGTTGTTCTGTTATTAGTTCAGTATCCTCCTGTCCGTTCGACCAACTGATATGATATGGTGGTGTACCACCAATGATGGTTAACTGCGCAGATCCTGTGGAATCAACAGGTTGAGAATTTATTACAGAAATATCAAGTTTTATCTCACATCCGATAATGGCTTCTCCTATTAATCCTGCGAATGTTTGGGTGGATGCTGTTATAATCCGTTGATTACCGACCTGAACTGTTCCATTGGTAAGCCTTCCACCCACCAGTACAACATCTTTCTCAAATACATCAAGGGAAAATAGTTCTATATCACCTGTATTGGACTGTTCAGAGCTTTTGAGCCATTGTAGTTCTCCGTTAGTGTTATATTTGGCTATATAATAATCGATCCCTCCAGAACCAGGTAAAACGTTTGTTTCAACGACAAGTGTATCATAGAATATTCCCCCAATATAAATATCTGATTCCGGATCAGTATCAATTTTATACATGGGCCAGTTATACTTGCTGGCCTTAGTAAGTTTTACCCATTGAACATCCCCATCTTCACCATTATATTTAGCCAGAAATGAGTTATAGTTAAATTCACTGGTAAGACTAATATCCCCGAATTTATATGTTACCGGATTATATGCCAATCCCTGCACATAAACCTGATCCCCGACTGCAGTTACTGCATGACCCCTGACATAGGTGTTTTCCGGGCTTCCACCAACTGCCCAAACAACATTACCTTTTGTATCCATTTTAGCCAGAAACATGTCATACCCGCCTATGAACCTTTGCAGATAATGAGTACTATCAAAAACTACTGATTTCCTATAGTAACCGGTTATATAAATATTGTTAAGACTGTCAGTAGCAACACTCCTTACCTGATCAGAAGATTGACCGCCAAATTTCCTTGCCCACAAAACAAGACCATTTGAATTTAATTTAACCAGGAATCCATCATAACCACTATCATAACTTTTAAGTTCATACCCTGAAAAATGAAGTGTATCGATGAATGCACCACATAAGAAAATATCTCCATTTTGATCAATATCAATCCCGCCTACACCAACGACAAGCTGCGAACAATTAAATTGCTTTACGAATTTAAGTTCTCCATCACTGTCAAACTTAATAAAGTATATATTTGAACCTCCCGGTGAATAATATTCCTGTCCCTCTATTTTAATAAATGAGTTGAAATAACCCCATGCATATACGTTCCCGATTTTATCTACACGGATACCTGAAGAAGCACCTTCAGGATTTTCCATTACACGTGCCCATTTCATGTTGCCATCATTATCAAATTTCACAAATACAATACCATTAACATCTGTAACCGTTCCTAATATGCTGACTTTCCCACTGCAAGATCCCTGGGCATAAAGGTTACCGTCATCATCCACATCCATTGTGTACATAAGTCCGGCATACCCTCCGGTATTCTCAATCTCAATAAGCCATGATCGTGCCTCATCAAGCGTAGTCTTTTCAATTGATACATCAAATGATACATTATTGATCCTGTAAAATATTCCTGATCCTTTTATGACAAAATTCCTGTCAAGATCAGGATATGTTTTAATCTGCAAAACTGTACCATTGGAATCAATTTCAGAAAGATAATACCCGTTCCTATCCTTCGGAAAGACAGTGATATTCCCCATTGTTATTGAATCAATGCTGTTACCGAGATAATAATAGCCATATTGATAGAACCTGTTATCTCCGTTTTTAACAAATCGGTATGGTTCAATATTATAAGATAAGTTTTCGCTCAGAGTCCAGACAATTTCGAGGTTTTTATTTAATT
>JBGPAO010000200.1:0-6442 GCA_041480755.1 Bacteroidia bacterium | reverse complement strand
AGAATGGTTTTTATTGTCTTCATGGGTTAGGAAATTTAATTTCATCATTTGTGGTAACTTTCTGTGAATTATATTCGCTCCACAAAAAGTATCACATTGTATAAAAATATAAAAATTAATTTAATAAAGAAATTTTTTCAATTAACAGAAGGCTCTAAAAACAAATTCGGGACAATTTTTATCTAAACATTTCGTAATAAAAACCATTTCATTTACATTAGTTCATTAAATATTGATCCCAGTAATAAAGTTAATGTGATGAAGAAAATTGGATTATTATCCGGTCTGCTTATCATTATCAGTATATATAATTCACCTGCCCAGAATACCGGAATTTATCTTGATCCTAAATACGGACCCGACAGCCTTTCACGTATTGAATGTGCGGTCAATCTATCAACGATGAGTGAGTTTATGAAAATGGACCTGTTTGATTATGCCCTGCCTTCCTGGAGAAAGGTTTTTGATGAATGCCCTGCTTCAAGTCGGAATATTTATCTGTACGGTGCAAGAATTTACCAGGCCGTCATCGAAAGGGAGAATAATGATGAACGCCGCGAAGGTCTTATTGATACATTAATGCTGATTTATGAAAGAAGGATTAAAAATTTTGGCCAGGAGGGCCTGGTTTCGGGCAGAAAAGGCATCGACTTGCTCAAATACAGACCGGAGGCAATTCAGGAAGCTTATGGCTGCCTGAAGAGATCTGTTAATTTAAGTGCGAAAAATGCGGAAGAAACAATCCTGGTAACTTACATGCAAACTTCTGTTTATCTTTTCAGAAATGGGAAAATCCAGGAGCAGGAAGTCATTGATAATTACCTTGTTATTTCGGATATTCTCAGCCAGAGAATTTTATCAGGAGAGAAGGATCAGTCTGGAGCTGCTCTAATGAAGATTGAGACGATTTTCTCAGAAAGCGGGGCAGGGAGTTGTACGGACCTTATAAATATTTTTACTCCAAGGTATAACCAGGATACCGCGGATATTGAATTGTTGAAAAAGATTACATATATGCTCAGAAAAAGAGGGTGCCAGGACAGCGAACTATTTGCAAGTGCTTCTGAAAGTCTTTATGCTATAGAACCTTCTGCCCTCGCAGCATTTAATCTTGCCATACTATTTGCTCAAAAAGAAGATTTTACAAAAGCACGCAAACTTGCTCTTGAAGCTGCCGGGCTCAGACCAGGATGGGGTGATCCCTTTATACTTATAGGAAATTTGTATGCATCAAGTAGTTATATATGCAATAAGGATGAGCTCCAGCAGAAAGCAGTTTTCTGGATTGCTGTAGATCAGTTTATTAATGCAAAAACTATCGATACCTCATTAACTGATGAAGCAAATGAATTGATCAACAGGTACTCACAATACTTTCCTAGCGCTGAGGATGCTTTTTTCTATGGCGTTCAGGAAGGACAGGAATATACTGTGGGCTGCTGGATAAATGAAAAGACCAGGGCCCGGGTCCGAAAGAATCAAAACTGATAATTGCTTTCCCAGGTAATATCAGGTTAATGCCTGATGCTCCGGCCGTAATAAATCATTTATTGTCTTAACAGGAGTAAAAGTCTCAATAGGGATTTCAACGAATAAGGTATTCCAGTTAGCCATTGAGCCATTCCAAAGTCCCGGTAATTCCTGGGCTTTGACAGGATGGCCGCCTGCTGACTTTTCTGCAATAAAACCTGTGTTCGGATCCGCATATCTCAGCAGATCATATTTTCGCCCCTTTCTATCCCTGACACCGCATACCAGGTCTACCGGATTAAAATGTGTCGATTTGTTAAGTATTTCTTTCTGTTTGTGGTCTGACATGTCAATCTGTGATGTTTCAACAATCTGGAGAGATGAGTTGTTATGGTCATCGAGAACCCAGAATGGCCCGCCACCCGGTTCACCTTCATTTTTCACCATACCGCATATTCGAACTGGTCTTCTGAGCTTTAACAAAAGCTTTTCCCTGAACATGTCCTCAGAAAGGCCTTTGAAATCTTTTTTATTTAATCTGCATCCTCCCTGTTTTAAGAAATTACAAATATCCATTAGGATTTCAATTCCCGGATTTTCTTCTTCTATTATCCTCGTATAATTGAATATTTTATCCTGGTAATTAAGAAGGATACCTCCAAGAAGTTTTTTGAACCGGTTAGTATTTTTTTTCACTCTGTCAGGAGCAACATTATCAATATTTTTAATAAAGATGATATCGCTATCTATCTCATTCAGATTTTCAAGAAGTGCGCCATGGCCTCCCGGCCGAAAAAATATTTCCCCTTTATCGTTCCTGAATGGACGATTTTCAGGATCAACAGCAATGGTATCAGTGGAAGGTTTCTGGATAGAGAAGTCAACTGTAATTCTTGTCCTGAATAAATTTTCATAAACACTCTTTTTTCTGGTGAAAAGTTCTATGAAGGCATCGATGAATTCAGGCGAAACTGTGAGATGCATTCTCACATGATTGTCCTTTGATAAAGCATAGTCAGCACCCTCCACAAGATGCTCTTCAAAGGCTGTTCTTGCAAAGTTTCTGTAATTATGAAACTTAATAAGGCCCTTTGGAAGATTGGCATAACCAAGTCCGCTTTTATCAAGAACAAATCTCAATAATTCAGAGATTTTACCGGAATTGATCAATCCTTCAATTGTGGTTCCATAACCCCTAAGTATTTCTTTAAGATCGCCCGAAAATGCAAAATTCTCAATCTTATCTGCAAATTCCCTGACAAAACGCGACTCGTCCAGAAGGACTGTTTCAGACTTACCTGTTGCAGTTTTTTCAATAAAAGCAAAAAGATCCTTAAACATTCGGGTTGCAGCACCGGAAGCAGGAACAAATTTTACTATATCAAGGTTTTGCCTTGCATACTCATACCTTGCGATGAATTCATCAGATTCCTTTGGGGTTGGCTGGATAATCCCATTGCCTGGAACTGCAGGCGATTCAAGCAGTACAGGAGGAAATCCTTTGCGGAAATGATCGAGCTGCTGTTCTATTGTTTCAAGGGGAATACCTTTCGATCTGAATTGCTGTAGATCCTTCTCCGTGAACATTATATTAAATGGTTTAAAGGGTACAGGGTACAAGGTACAAGGTACAAGGTACAAGGTACAATGTACAAGGTACAAATTGCAAGTTACACGTGTAAAACTAATAAATATTATTTTTCGAAGTCATTTGATAATACCCTCAGCAAAAGAACGGCCTTTTCGAAGGGCGGCAAGGTTCATTTCGACAATTTCTTCCCCTTTTGTGTTGAATATTGTTCTTATCCCATGTTCAAAACTGTCAAATGGAATATTGATAAAAGGTGTTGCTGCTCCAAGTATTACCATATTACCGGATTTTTTTGAACCGAGATCGGATGCGATTTTATCTGCATCAAGAATAATATGATGCGGAAGATGTTCTATCTGGTCTATCAGTTTTTCAATATCAGGATAGTCAGGGATATTAATAAAAGGAGTTGAGTTTGTTACAAGCCATCCGTCAGTGGACAGGTATTGCAGATATCTCAATCCTTCCATAGGTTCAACAGAAAGAATCAGGTCTGCATTTCCAAGCGGGATAAGGTCAGAAGCAATTTTCTTATCCGAGATCCTCAGATTTGAATGGACCGATCCTCCTCTCTGGCTCATACCATGTACTTCGGCCTGTTTCAAAAACAGATTCTGATGAAGCGCCGCCAGTCCAATTGAGGCAGCGATGGAAAGAATTCCCTGGCCTCCAACACCGGCAAGAATAATGTCAATCTTCATGATTTTTGGTCCCTTTTTATATCATTTTGCTCTTAGCCCTTAGCCCTTGCCTTCTTAGAGGAGGCCTGGATACATTCTCTCTGGGCAATTATTACTGAAACTCCATTATAATCCAGTTCTTCCATTATTATCCGGACATTCTCCTCGTGGTTCTTCCTGAGAGGTATGATAGTCCGCAAATGATCAGGATGAACCCCCAGACCTTTGCATATTTCCACAAGCCGTCCCGTTGCTGAGGATTTCTGTCCCCCGGTCATCGCTGTTGCTGAATTGTCCGATATTATTATTGTTATCGGCGAATTTTCATTCACAGCGTCAAGCAGCCCGGTCATACCTGAATGAGTGAAGGTTGAATCACCGATAACAGTTACAGCAGGGACAAGTCCGGCATCAGCAGCACCTTTAGCCATTGTTACTGAGGCACCCATGTCCACGCATGTATAAATTGAATTATAAGGTGGATATGCACCCAGGGTATAACAACCTATATCAGAGAAAACCCTTCCTTCACTATAACCAGCGATTGCATCATTCAGGGCTAAAAAAATATCTGCATGGCTGCATCCTTTGCAAAGTGAAGGAAGCCGGTCGCGCACAATATCCGGTATTTGAAATAACTCTTTTTGCTGCAGTCCAAGGGCTTTAGCAACCAGGTCAGGATTTAATTCCCCATCCCGTGGCAAGAATCCATCCATTCTTCCATGAATTGGTTTGCCTGCGTCCAGCAGTCCTTTAAGCAATTCCTCCACCAGCGGGTATCCCTCTTCAAGCACGAGAACTTCCTTGCACAAGTCAAGAAATTCAGTAAGCATTTTTCTGGGAACCGGATACTGAGATATTTTCAGCACAGGGTATGGAGGCAAATGATCATTGAAATTTTCGATAAGATAATTATATGCCAGGCCGCAGGCCAGAAGACCGAGATCATTATCCCCGTTCCTGTAGAGCTTGTTATGTGAACTGTTCTCAGATTCTTCTTCAAAAGAAGCCTGAAGGTTTAACAGATGTTTGTATTTTTTTCTGGCCATGGTTGGCAGAAGGATGAATTGAAGGGGATCTTCAGGAAGAGTTAACCTGTTTTGTTCAACCTGTTTTCGCCTTTCAACTCCTGACCTGCTGTGAGCAAGCCTTGTCGTAAGCCTCAACATTACAGGTATCCTGTACTTTTCAGAGAGGCTGAATGCATCATAAGACATATCATAGGCTTCCTGCTGGTCAGAGGGTTCCATTACCGGGATCATGGCAAACTTGCCGAAATACCTCGAATCCTGTTCATTCTGAGATGAATGCATGGAGGGATCATCAGCAATAACTATAAGGAATCCTCCGTTAGCTCCTGTAATGGCAGCATTCATAAAGGGATCTGCGGCAACGTTTAGTCCGACATGTTTCATGCAGGTCATTGACTTCTTCCCTGAGTATGACATGCCCAGGGCAGCTTCCATTGCGGTTTTCTCATTGGCTGACCATTCGCACTGTACAGGATGGTTCTTTGAACGTGAAAATGACTGGACAAATTCCATAATTTCAGTAGAAGGAGTTCCTGGATACGCATAACAGCCTGACAATCCAGCATCTATCGCTCCCTGTGCCACAGCTTCATCTCCGAGAAGCATAAGTTTTTGCATCACGATAAAATGGTTATAAGTTCAATGACTAAAATATAAAAAATCAGCTGAGATGATTAGGTTTTTTGGTTATTTTTACCCGTTGTAATCTTTTTATTTCTGAACAGAAAAATGAAAAGATCTTTACTGATAGCAATTGCAGGGCTGATGTTGTGCAATATCGCCTGTGGTCAGCGTGAAAAACTTATACAGCTTTCCGGCGTTGTAAGGAACGAATATCTTCAGCCGATTCAGTTTGCTCACATAGTAATACAAAACAAAAACAGGGGCACTATAAGCGATATGCATGGGATGTTTTCATTCGTGGTTGAACCGCATGATACGGTCTCGTTTACTGCCGTCGGATTAAAAAGAGTGGCGCTTGTAATTCCGGATACCCTGACCAGATATCATCTTTCTGTTGACATTTATATGGAAACAGATACAATATGGATTGAAGAAGTAATTATCCTTCCATGGAAAACATATGAGGAATTCCGTGAAGCATTTCTTAGTCTTGAATTACCGGATAATGATATGAAAAGAGCATACAGGAACATAGCATTAATAAAAACACAGATGTTATACCCCTCTGAAAAACCGGATCCGGAAATGAATTATCAGTATATGCTGAAAGAGCAGTATAACCAGCTTTATACAAAGGGACAGATACCGTACTATAGTATATTCAATCCTCTTAGATGGGTGGAGTTCTTCAAGTACATCGAGGAGGGGAGGTTTAAGGATAAGACAAAGGATTAACCTTTGAAGAGGCACTGGGGACAGGGAACAAGGTACATGGTACAGGGTGCAGGGTACAAGGTGCAAGTTACAGGTTGCAAGAAGGTACAGGTAACACAATTTAATGCAAGATTCTTAGTTAGTACATATTGATGATTTAAGGAAATACATGAATTTCAGGTCAGTTCTTCTTCTGGCGCTCGCCTGTCTCCCATTGCAACTTCCTGCCCAGGAAGAAACAACTACAATTTACGGGAAGATTACTGATTCAAATGGGAAACCCATCTTTCCTGCAAGCATTGCAGTATCAGGGACTCCTAGCGGGACTGTTT
>JBGPAO010000199.1:0-6445 GCA_041480755.1 Bacteroidia bacterium | reverse complement strand
TACAAATTTAAGATATAAATGTCTTAATACCTTATTTTAATTTTAATAATTAAAGATATCTTTTTGAATATAGATTAAAATTGACTTAATTTTATGAAAAAGATTAAATATGACAGCACATATTATATCAACTCTGATTATCTCATTGGCATTTATAAGCTGTGATTTCAGAAAATCAGTACAGGCAGACCTTAAGACAGGAATAATTACAAAAGGAGACGGGCTTTCCTGTGAGGAAGTCTGGTTGTCTGTGGATGAACAGGAGATAGAACGAACTACCTTCGTTTACGGAGAAATGTTTCTTATACATTTCACCAATATGGAAGGATTTAAAAAAGAAGGCGAAAATGCTTTTCCAGGTATGTTGATGTGGGTTACCGGTGAAGGGGGTGATACGATATTTCAGACTGAAGATCTGTATTCGGATTATCTGAATGGAATAAACCTCGACACATTATCGCTTAAGGCAAATCTAACCATAGGAAATCCAATGCATTCAAATAATCAATATACTGTCTATATTAAAATCTGGGATAAAAAAGATAAAGGGACATTTACTGCAGAAATGCCTTTTAATATTATTGAAAACGAAAAAATAAAAATAGAAAAAAACAAAATTTCATATGATGAAATATACCTGTATTCTGTTAACAGGGATAAGGTAATTATAGATGGTGAGGTGGCAGCAAATGAAGTTATTTATTTACTATTTGAGGGCTTGTCTGGTTTTTCTGAATCGGATGGTATTGTCTTTCCAGGGATGAAATTCCAGGCGCTGGATAATGAAAAAAATATATTAATGGAGTATGATGATCTGTTCAGCTCCTATACAGAAACAGGTCTTAATTCTTTGGATTTCAGGACACAGATTTATATATCACTGAAATTCCCGGGTCAGGCTGTTAATCCGATAAACTGCGAAGCAATCCTGTTTGACAAGAAAGGCAATTCTAATATAAAAGTGACAACAGATATTAATGTTTATTGAGAAATATTTTCTCTCTTTGCGCCAGCTCTTAACTTACCTGCCTGTCTCAATTTATTATATTTGATGTTAAATCTTTAATGCGATGAGAACAAAACTAATTTCTCTTAGTATTATTATTTCATTGTACTACAACATATTACCTGCCCAAACACAATCCGGATTTATTATTATTGACCAGATCGGGTATTTGTCAGATGCAAAAAAGATTGCAGTTTTAAAAGATCCTCAGACCGGTTTTGATGCCAGTGAATCATTCATACCAGGTTTAAGTTATTCGGTTGTAAAAGCCACAACTGGAGAAAGAGTCTATACTTCAGACATAATACTCTGGGGAAATGGGAATACTGATGCTTCTTCCGGTGATAAGGCCTGGCACTTTGATTTTTCAACTGTTACAGAATCAGGGAGATATTATATACTTGATGAAGAAAAAAACCTTAAGTCATATGAATTTATTATCTCACACAATGTCTATAATGAGATTCTGAGGCAGGCTATGCGCACTTTTTTTTACCAGCGTGCGGGTTTCAAAAAAGAGGAACAATATGCAGGCGAAGGGTGGGCGGATAGTGCAAGTCATATTGGAGATCTGCAGGATAAAAATTGCCGTTCTTTTTTCGACAAAGAAAATCCACTGACAGAAAAGGATGTAAGCGGCGGTTGGTATGATGCCGGTGATTACAATAAGTATACAAACTGGACAGCCAATTATGTTGTAGAATTGATGAAAGCTTATCTGGAAAAACCGGAAGCATGGGCAGATGATTATAATATTCCAGAATCAGGCAATGGAATACCGGATATTCTGGATGAAGCTGTGTGGGGCATCGATCATCTATTGCGCATGCAGCAAGATGATGGAGGTGTATTATGTATTGTCGGCGAATCACATGCCAGTCCACCATCTGCTGCAACAGGTCCCAGCTATTGGGGACCAGCCAGTACTTCTGCAACCTTAAATACTGCAGCTGCATTTGCTATCAGCTCAAAAGTTTACCGTTCCGTCAATATGGATCAATACGCTGATACACTTCTGGCAAGAGCCCTGAAAGCCTGGGATTGGGGAGAAGCAAATCCTGCAGTGATTTTAAACAATAATGATGCCTCCAATAATTCTACAGGCCTTGGAGCGGGGAACCAGGAAGTCAGTGATTATGACAGGGGAATGATCAAACTGGAAGCGGCATGTTATCTTTTTGAGGTAACCGGTGATATAATATTCCGGGATTATTTTGATGCAAATTATCTTGATTGCCATTTGATGATGTGGAATTGGGCATACCCTTTTGAAGCCCTGAACCAGGAAGTGTTGTTATATTATACGACGCTTGAGGAAGGTACTGCAGAGGTGAAGAATAACATAAAAAACGTATACGGTAATGCAGTTATAAACGGGAGTGATAATCTTGCAGCTTATAAAAACAAGAAGGATCCCTATCTGGCATATATAAAGGATTACACCTGGGGCAGTAATTCGGTAAAATCAGCTCAGGCCAACATGTATTACAACTTAATTACCTATGGCATTGATGAAGCCTCTGCCTCCACTGCCAGAGATGCTGCACTGACATTTGTAAATTATATTAATGGAGCCAATCCTTTGAATTTTGTATATCTGTCCAATATGTATAAATATGGAGCAGATTATGGTGTAAACGAATTTTATCATTCATGGTTTTGTAATAAAAGTCCTCTCTGGGACAGGGTTGGAGTATCGGTTTATGGTCCACCCCCAGGTTACCTTACAGGTGGCCCAAATCCATCTTATAACTGGGCAGGATGCTGCCCCAGCGGTTGCGGATCAACGGATAACAATAAGGTATGTACTTCAGAATCAATTACACCCCCAAAAGGACAACCTGCTCAGAAATCATACAAGGATTTCAATACCAGTTGGCCACTAAACTCGTGGGAAGTTACTGAGAACAGTTGCGGTTACCAGGTAAATTACATAAGGTTATTGTCGAAATTTGTAACTGTTGGGCGTGATTGCAATGGTGATGAAAATGGAACCGCATTTTTCGATTCCTGCAGTGTATGTGCCGGTGGTAATACAGGCATAACACCAATACTTGATAAAAATGTATGTGCATTCCCCATTGATTGCAATGGCGATGAAGGCGGGATTGCATTCATTGACTCATGTGGGATCTGTGCAGGAGGTAATACCGGGATCATATCCATTCTTGATACAGCAGAATGCTCAAATACATCTTTGCCGGATTTAGCTGACAGGATGAATCCAGATATTCATATTTACCCAAATCCGAATGACGGAATATTATATGTTGATTGTAATGAACAAATTTCAGCGAAGATTCTGATAATTGACCTGGTAGGAAAGATAGTCCTGAAAGAGAATATTTCTGGAAATTCAACAACAATTAATACAAGTTATCTCATGCCAGGATATTATGAAATAGCCGTAATAATCAGCAGTAAAATTTTCAGGCAAAAATTTATTCTTAACTAACTAATTGGAGGTGAGTTTAAAGTATATTTAAATACACCCCCAGAAATACCTCTCACTTCAGCATCACTTTCTTAAAAAACGCTCCCTGTCTGGTTGGGGTATAGTTCCAGTCAGTAAACATATAGGGGGACCAGGTTGGATCGAAGCACCATACAACCCAGGAAATGCCCTTTTTTGCTGAATAATCCACGATGGTATTCCCGTATTCTTCATCTCCATGTACCGGGACATGCACACCTTTCTCCTCTGGAAGGGCAAACCCAATTTCAGTAAGTATCATAGGATATTTATCTGCTACAAATCCCCAGTCTTTTTCCCATTGTGGCTCCCATGGTTTCTGCCGTTTCTCGGGATAAGGATGACTTACATAAGCAATACCGGATCTTTCTATAGGATCATCTTTGACCGGAGTCAAATCATAACCCCAGTCGAACCCTGTAACAAGTATTACAGCTTTTGGATTATTTTCCCTGATAATATCAATCATTTCCTGATTCATTTCTTTCCACTCGCTCCAGCTGCAATCACCGAATCTTTCACCTGATATGGTGGGTTCGTTAAAAAGTTCATACATTGCAACTACAGGCTCACTGGCATATTTCTTTGATATTACCCTCCAGAATTCATAGGTTTCTTCTTTTGTAGTAATATAGCCTTTGTTCTGAAATTGGCCTGTCTTAAGATTTCCAATAGAGTGCCAGTCAAGGATAAGATACAGCCCGAGTTCTCTGGACCATTCCACTGCCTGATCAATTAACCTGATATAGTCTTCAGAACCTCTCTCACGCCAGGTTGCAGGATGGATAGGTAGTCTGATGATATTCGAACCCCAATTCTTTGCTTCTTCAAAATGTTTTTTTTCCCATTTCCCTTCGTTAGCCAGTTTATCAGGATCAGAAAGATTTACACCCTGGAATATCATGGTCTGACCGGATTCATTTACAAACCGGTTCCCGTCAACTTTAATCCATCCCGGAGACTGGGTTGTCTGACAATCGGTTAGCAACGGTATAAAGACGAATAATAAAATAATGAAGTTAATTAACTTGATGATAGATTTCATGTTTTAATCGTTAGTGTTATAGGTTACAAGGTGCAAGTTACAGGGTACAGGGTGGCATTAATGGATACCTTGAACCTTGTACCCTGCACCTTGTAACTCCTGATATTAATTAATAATCGAATAAATTGCGTCAGTCACCGGATAAGATGCTATTCAAAGTAGTTGATATACCAGTTCTTCTCATCCAGAAGCAAGTTATATATCTGATCCCTTTGCTCTGCAGGATATTTTGCCGATACTTTTTTTGCCAGGAAGTCAGGCTCTATATCCATCCTTCTTTTGGCAATCCGCAGCAGGTCATAAAACCTCTCTCCTTCAAAAGCCAGCTCCCTGGCTCTTTCGTCCAGGATTTGTTCTTCCAGTAATAACTGCTTTGCCAATAAATTCCCTGATAAATCTACATAGTCCAAAATTTCATTTGTAAATGGATCATGAATATATGTGATATTACTTACCCTTAGTCCATCATTTCCGCCTCCCAATCCTACTCTTCCACGAACACCTACCTGTACTCTTGGTGACACACCATAGTTAGCTCCATCATTTATAATATCAAGTGCCATGCTGACGTATGGTTTAACTTCTCCTCCCCTTGGATACGCCCACCATGTGTAAATTTCTGCCTCATAGAGATGTATTGCTGCAGCCCGATATACTATAAAATTTGCGTCCTGATCAAACAGGTTTTTATTAATGGAATACTTAAATACTATTGTATCAACTTCTGCCATTATGGCATCAACACTCCTTTGATCTCCTTTAGATTTTAAATCAAGCATCCTCATGTATTCATCACCAGGCAGATAAATACCGTTTCTTAGATATAAATAGGAAGATCCATACCCCCTGTAAAAATCACTTGGAATTCCGGGAAATGCCATTCGGGATCTTGCAGGATTTTGCAAATCTTCGTTAATTATCTGGTTTCTCCATACAGTTTCCCAATTATTAATAGCAATCCGGGAGGGTTTTAACATATAGGTATGGGGAACCCATGGTTCAAAAAACGATTGAAACTGGTTTTGCTGAAAATAAGATTTATCAAACCATATTGTATAAATATGCTCCCTGGCGTCAATATTTGCAAAAATGCTGCGCCAATTAGTTGCTGCGAAGCTACCATCAATCTGATACCTGTAGTTATCAGTTGTATTGTATATTATCTGGTCGAAATGTCTGATAGCTTTTGTATAATCTCCCTGCGTTAGATACATCTGCCCAAGCAGAGCATGCAGCGCGTAAGTATTCCAGATGGTGACTTCCCATGTTTCGTCATTATTATTGATATAATGATTTACTCCAACGGCTTTAATTTCAGTTTCAAGTTGTTTTGCGAAAACTTCTATAACTAAATCTAAATCATACATTCGCTTTTCCAGGGTTACCGGATGATTATAGATAGTGTCGTTATAATAACCATCCCTGCTAAAGCCTATATAAACGCTATCAATCCAGGAACCAGAAGAGTTAATATAATTGTTGATTTCCTCAATAGTAACAAGAGATTCATATATATAAGGCACTTTTCCATAGATCCTGACAGCATTAAAATACGCACATGCACGCATACAAAGGGCTTCACCATAAAGCTTGTCATAATTTGTAATTGGACTTTCCGGGTCAAGAACTTCAGGATGCTCTCTTTCCAGTATCCGGATAAAATTATTACTTGCAGAAATTAATTTGAAAAAATTTATTGGTGAAGCATACTTGTTGTTTTTAGAAACATTGAAATTGTATATTTCTACCATATCAACATCTGCATTTGGATTAATTGTCAATAAATCTCCACGCAGTTCGCCGAGTATTAATAATTGCTCGACAAGTTTTTGCTGCAAGCCATATAATCCCATTTCTGTTGAACGATATTCATACCAATCATCAAATAATTGGTCCTCTGTAATGTTCAGTCCCTGATCCG
>JBGPAO010000198.1:0-6457 GCA_041480755.1 Bacteroidia bacterium | reverse complement strand
CCTGCATTTATGCACAGAATTTCAAGGATTTTATCAACGCATACAATGATTTCACGCAGAAAGCGGTGGTTGAAATTCTGACCATTCATACTGACAAAGATTTTTATATTTCCGGGGAGGTCATTCAATTTAAGATAAATGGATATAACGGACTTTCAAATAATGCGGGTAACATCAGTGATATAATATATGTTGAATTACTGAATGGTGAGAATGATATAGTCAGTCAGCAGCGGTTGCATAGTGAAAAATTATCCGCAAATGGTGAATTTACAATGCCTCCGGAAGTAGAATCGGGTTACTATACCATCCAGGCATATACAAGCTGGAACAGGAATTTTGGGACATCCGTCATAGCCAGTAAGCAGATCAGGGTCATTAATCCATTCAATCTAAGGGCAGTGACAAACATTCAGGATGAATTTATCCGCAGGCCTTATTATCAGATCACGTTGCATCCAGTGTACCTTAATATTCTTAAAAATGTAACCAACAGGATCATTATCCGGTCTCTGGATAAATTTTTACAACCGGTTCCGGGGGAAGGTATTGTTTTTAATGCAACGTATGATACCCTGAATCGATTCAGTGTTGATTCAAGTGGACTCGGATCTTTTAATCTGGCACCAGTTGGTGATATGAAATATTTCATTCAATTTCTCACTGCAGAAAAGGATACAATATTTCTTGAAATACCTCCGACTGTTGAAGGACTGGGAATTATTACCAGTACGACTGGAGATTTTACTGATCTTTCGTTTATCAGGACAGCAGCGTTTTCTTATCCATGTAAATTAAACCTTCTAATTACAAATGGAATAAGTATTGAATTTTTTGCTGAAGATATTGATTTAAAAGGGGAATCATTAAGGTTCGCATCCGGTATGCAGGGACCAGGCATTTATACGGCGTATATTTTGACCGACAGCCTGGGAATCATTACAAGAAGGAATTTTTTCATTTCCCCGGTTATTGAGGAGTTGAAAATCCACACAGATAAGGATATTTATTCTGCAAGGGAGAGAATTAAAGTATCGCTAGATAGTGCCGATCAGAATTCAACTCAGTGCAGGTACGAAATATCTGTTATTAAAGATTACGATATTAACCGGATTAGTGTTTTGAATTCCTTGGAGGATTATTTAAATGTCTGGCCGGAAATGCCTGTGGATTGGATAAATATATTACAGGCTGCAGGGAATGGATGCAATGAGCTGATAAAAGATCTTATAACTGTCTCCGAACCTTCACTACCGGTAAATGAAATGTTTTCTATTTATAACAGACGATTCAGTAGACCTCCTGAATATAAAGGAGAAATTATATCGGGACAGGTATTAGGACGATCTGATAACGCTCCAATGGCAAATCAGATTATCTGCATGACTTTTAATGGGGCATCGGTACAGTTTTATAATACCCGGACTGATTCATCCGGAAGATTCTACTTCTATATGCAGGATCCGGGTAATAAAGGTTATATGACACTTATATGTTATCCGCAGGATCCGGACAAAATTATACATGTTGATGATCAATATTCAGGAAATATCACGGCTGATACACTGCCTCCGCTTATGGTCAGCAGGGTTGCAAAGGAAGAACTGGAAGAAATGATGCTTTCGGTTCAGGTCCGGAATATTTACGGGCAATACATCCAGGGAGCTGGCATTGAGCAAATCTTAAATGAACAAAACTTCTATGGTAAAGCAGATTTTAATCTTGATATGGCGAAATTCGTACAATTACCTGTGATGGAAGAAGTTTTTTTTGAAATAGTTAAAGAAGTTATGGTGGACAAAACAAGAACCGGAACGAATCTGCTTGTCATTGATGAAAACTTAAGTCATGTAATCGGAAATTCTCCTTTGATCCTGGTTGATGGGATCCCTTATTTTGATACCAGATATCTGTTAAGTCTGGAACCAAAGGAGGTGAAAAAAATCAGTGTGGTTCACTATAAATATTACCTGGGAAACATGGTATTTGATGGTATCATCGATGTCCGGACAAAACAGGGTAGTATTGGTTATAATGACCTGCCACCCGGTTCTGTTCATACTGTGTACGAACCAGCCGTTAGATCTCATAAGGGAAATAATCCGGATTATTCTGTGCAATCGCTTAAAGAGGTAAAAATCCCGGATTACCGGACCGTTCTCTACTGGAATCCCGATATCAGGGGTGAGGATGAAATAATATTCTATTCTTCCGATCTGCCCGGAAGATATAAGATTATAATAAAAGAGATCAGAGATGGGAAAGTAACCGGATATAGTAATAAAGAAATACTAATTAAATAAAATAATGTCATCAGGTAATTAAAAATCCAATAGTTGCCAAAAAACTTTCTCTATCTGAGCTTTGTTATCTCTTTAGTTAAATTAACTTTTTATTATTATTTTTACATTTCTGCCTTGCGATCATGCAGTGCAAGCTTGCATTCACAATCAGAATTTTAATAGCCGGTGAAAAATCGAATTAACTTAAATAATAAAAAACTGAATATTATGAAATGCTATCTACTCAGAAAACAGATTTTTCTTTTAGCAATTATCCTTGCTTTTACAGGTAAGGCTTTTTCCCAGGATACTATTACATCCTGGGATATTGATTTTTCAACCGCTCCTCCCTTCAGTCCCTATTGCTGGGCTGCCGCATATACTTTTGAGCAGGCAGATGGTATGCTGAAAATTGTTGCCCTTGATCATCCATGGGATCGTTTTGTATTCTGGGCCAAGCCATTTGATATCAGTGTGGAACCATACTGTGATTTTCACATAAAATCGGATGTAGCTCAGACTAACTTTATCATTACATTTAAAAATGGTCCTGATTATGGTGGGCAGACCATAGATGTCTCTTTTAATGTGCCAGCCGATACTGTAAACTGGACCTACGTATATATTGATTTATCCTCTTTATTGAATACCATTGATGATCCAGTATTGGATGAAGTCCAATGGGATGCGGTTGCTGCCGGCAGGATATGGCTTGACGATTTCCGGATGGGTGTTGCTGCAAAACCAGAGCTGAACCCACCCACAATGGATCCTTTATCTGACATGCTGGTATATAAAAATTCTGGCCAGCAAAAAGTTACAATTAAAGGTATTACGGATGGAGAACCTGAAATTGTCCAACCGATTACGGTTACCGTAAAAAGTTTGAATACGGCCATTATCCCGAACCCAACAAAATCGGCATTGCAGGGTGATTCAATCGTCCTTTCCTTCACCCCGGTACCTGATACCACTGGTGAAACTTATATATGGATAAAACTGGTTGATAACGGAGCCGTTGCCAACACAACTATTGATTCATTCAAGGTAGTTGTCATGGAGTACGGTGGGACCGGATACCTTCAGGATTTCAATACAGATACCATGCCGGATGAGATACCACCTAATATCGACTACTCATTATCATTGGAAGACAGCGCACTAAGGATTGATGGAAGTCGCAATCTCAGGTGGTTGGGATTCGAAGTTGATCTGGGTGCCATTTATGATATTTCCGGTAGTCCTTACCTGAATGTGAAAGTTAAAGCCGAAAGGGACCTGGTCCTTCAGGCATTTCTGGTTGATTTTGCGGGAGGTGGTTATGAGATTGAGGAGGTCGGAAGTCAGTATTTATACAATGAACTGGTTCCAGGTAAAAACTTTTTCCAGCAGAACAGGATATATAAAGGCAACGATTTTGTGAATGTCCTGTTTGATTTCACCAGTGCCGATCCGGATATCGTAGATCTAAGCCGGATCTCTAAAATCAAGTTTGTTGCTAATGGTACTGCACTAACCTTTACCGGTACGTTCTTTTTTGATGACATTGCGCTGGGTGAACAGGCTGAACCAGTAAGTTATATCGGACAGGTACCCGATCAAAGCTTCTATATGAACACCCAAGGCACAATTAAAGTACTGATTCCTGAAATCCGTAATGCAGAAGATATTATTGTATCAGGTGCGGAAAATCTGATCGAAAATGTTTCAGTAAATCCCATTACATACGTCACCAAGAATGAAAATAACAGGACTGTTACTTATGGCAATACAATGCTTGAGTTTACCCTGAAAACTGATGCAAAAGGGACCGATACGGTTGTACTCACATCGGTGGGTAAAGCCGGCTTTGAAAATAATACCTGTATGTTCATGCTGACGGTAGCTTCCAATTATCCTCCGATAATTGATGCCCTCGATAGTGTGGTTACGAAGGTCAATTCTGTAAATATGATAAAGCTATCAGGCATCGCCGATGGCGACAAGGATGTTGTGCAGGATATAAGCATCGTGGCGGTATCAAGTAATAATGCAATTATTGACGATGTTAATGTTGATTATACCAGCGACAGCAGGTATGGTGAAATTGAATTTACAGCCTTGACCGCCGGTGAGGCAAATATTACTGTGTATGTAATTGATGATGAGTATGATTCAACAGGCGTATCTTTCAAGGTAAGTGCATTCAACAGCCTGAATGCCCCGCCAACTGTCGACAAGGTTGATAAAACCACAGTGGTCAATAATGCAGGTCAGCAAATCATTACCCTCACAGGAATCAGTGATGGCGATGGAGCAGGTCAAGCCCTTATCGTAACGGCATCAAGTTCCAATACAGGTGTAACTCCTGATCCGGTGATAAATTATACCCAGGGAGCAAGTACAGCTGAATTAGTCTATACACCTGTTCTGGGTTCAATTGCTGCAACAGAAATAACAGTCACCATAAGTGATGACGGCGGAACGGCAGACAACAATGGTGACAAGACTACTGTGATGTCATTTGAGCTGGAAACTATCAATCCACCAACCAAAGGATATGTGATGGATCTGTCTGCACCGGACGCCTTATCTTATTTCCAGCCTGAAGGACTCGGTGAATTTATCTGGATCGCCATTGTGGATACACTTGGCTCAAAAGCTCTACGCATCACGTACATTGAAAAATGGACTTTTGGTGGTATCTGGTTTGAATTACCAAAAGAATTGGATGTAAGCGATCATCCTGTTGTTTCTTATGATATTCTGTCTGTCGGACAGGAATCATGGCACTGGAATTATTTTTATGAAGTGCACGGATCGGATGGGAATCTGAACCGCAATATCCAGAATACCGATGCTCATCAATTCCTTGTCCCGGCTGATGAATTGACAACAGTGTCATTTGATTACCGTGGACCGGGCGACATGAATAACAGTGTGGGTACACCAATTGATGCCTCAAGAGTCAATGCCCTATTGATTAATCTCCATAATACCAAACCAACCTGGCCATTTACCAATTCAACCGGACTGGTTTATTATATGAATATCAGGTTCGGCGACTCGGCAGTTTACGAAGAATTACTTCCTACTGTCACAATTGACAACATTCCTGATCAGAGTGTATTTGAGAATTCCGGTGAAAATACGGTTCTCCTGACAGGTCTGTCAGATGGTAAAGGTTCCACAGAGGGACTTACACTAACTGCTGTAAGTTCAAGAACCGATAAGATCCCAAATCCCGTAATCGGAGAAGTAGATGAAAACGGGAATGCAATTCTGACATATATCGCAACAGAAACTATCAGGGCAAACATTACCGTAACAATAAATCATACTAGTTCAATTGCCGCTGAAACCAATTTCTACATTAGTGTCATTGATAAGGAACCTAATGTGCTGGGTAATATTACAATTAACAGAACTGAAAAACATCAGACTATCCGGGGTATCGGGACATTTGAAACTTCTTCCAGATTCGCTGATCTATGGGCTAATGATATGGGAGGTAGTGCGGTTCGTATTGGTATTATCGGCAGTGGATGGGAAGATGTAAATGATAACAATGACCCATTTGTATTAAATATGGACGGATTTAATCTCAGTTCATTTGACTGGGATTATTACAGGGATTTGAAAGCTAAAGGAATTGAAACCTTTATACTTACTTCCTGGAGTCCCCCGGCATGGATGAAGAGAAATCTGAGTGAAGACCACAAAGAACAGGCTATTGAATGGGAAAATACCGATAATATTCTTGAGCCTTATTATTATGATGAATTCGCAGAAAGTATGCTTGGCGTGGTTAAAGCTTTCAAAGATCAGGCAGATATTGACATTCTGGCATTAGGCTTACAGAATGAACCATATTTTAATGAACCTTATCCTTCAGCTATTCTAAGTGGAGAGAAATTTGCAGAACTCATTGCAGTAGTAGGTGACCGGTTTACCGCAGAAGGACTTGGGAATGTTGGATTTTTCATGCCAGAACAGGTCTTTGGAACCGGCTGGGGAAATTATGGAATGTATGGTTACCTGGATGCCCTTAAAGTGAATGCAAAAGCCGATGCATACTGCGATTATTTTGCAGTGCACGGATATGACAACACTGGTGTCACCTCCGGATTCCCGACCTTTGCGGGATGGACAGCCCTGTGGGATGAAGTTCAGGCAGGAAACAATCCGAAAGAGTT
>JBGPAO010000197.1:0-6485 GCA_041480755.1 Bacteroidia bacterium | reverse complement strand
GTACCCTGTACCCTGTACCTGTACCTTTCTTTATAATCCTGTCATTGACTAATCCAACCAAGTTATATCATTAACTTTATCTTTATATCTTCGTAAAAAATAATTTTCTCATTTTCTCATGACCAGAAAAATTCTGATTCCCATTTTGCTGCTTTTTCCTTCCCTTTTTAGTTTTGGACAGGATACAGATGTTGAATTATGGTTGTCGGCTAATATCCACACGGATTTTATGAAGAAATTCAGAGTATATTACGAACAGGGATACCGGAGGTATGAAAATCTGACAGCAACCAAAACTTTTTATTTTGAAACCGGGGGATTTTACAAACCCTGGAAGTTTTTGTGGATAGGACCGTACTACAGACATTATAACGATTTTAAAGGTTCCATGAAGAGTCATCTTGCAGGAGTACTTATTTTACGGGAAGAAGTGGGCAGGTTTGACCTGAAGTCAAGAACACGCTATATTGCTGAGTTTGCCAGGGGGAATGAAACAGATCACTTCCTCAGGGAGCGACTGATAGCATCTTACGATATACCTAAATTCAAGTTTAATCCTTTTATAAGTACTGAATTTATTTTCCACATGCAGCCTGATAAGACAGAGAACGAACAAATCCGTTTTGATATTGGTGTTGAGCTGAGTCTTGGCAAGCATCATGCTCTTGAAGGATGGTACCGGTATTGTATAGAAAGGAATGTCAATAATCCTGTTAATTCGCATGTTATCGGAATTGATTATGCATTTGAGTTTTGAACTCCTTAGGGATTAGTTAAACTAAATAAAAATGAAACAGTTTCATTTAGAAAAAGCTCCTAAGGTGCTGATCTTCATTAGTCTTCTGATCGCAGCAGCCAGCACGATCTATTCCCAGTCCACCAATCTCAATCAGCGCGTTGCTCTTGTCATAGGTAATGCCGACTACAAACTCGGGCCTTTACTTAACCCTGTAAATGATGCCAGGGCTATTGCAAATGCACTCAAGGCAGCCAACTTTGATGTCATTAAATATGAGAACATCTCTACAATGGCTGATATGAAAAAAGCAATCAGGGAATTCAGCGAGAAGATTCAGAATGGAGGAGTCGGGCTGTTTTATTATGCCGGGCACGGTATGCAGGTTAATGGATATAATTGGCTCATCCCGACCCAGGCGGAGATATATAAGGAAGAGGAAATTGAATACGAAAGTGTGGATGTTGGTTTTGTCCTCGCTCAGATGGAAAGTGCACATAACCGGATGAACATCATT
Source organism: Bacteroidia bacterium (assembly GCA_041480755.1). Taxonomy (GTDB): domain Bacteria; phylum Bacteroidota; class Bacteroidia; order Bacteroidales; family SM23-62; genus LJUQ01. The sequence continues at coordinate 5,232 of JBGPAO010000197.1, read as the reverse complement.
ATCCTGGATGCCTGCCGTGACAATCCATTTGCCCGAAGCTGGCGTAATGCGGCACAGGGATTGGCATTCATCAATGCGCCGGCGGGCACGCTCATCTCCTATGCCACAGCTCCCGGATCAGTTGCTTCTGACGGAACAGGCGATAACGGACTCTATACCGAGGAATTTCTGAAACAAATAAATAAAAGCGACCTTAAAATAGAGGATGTATTCAAGAACGTCCGTATCGGAGTGATGGCACGCAGCAACAATCAACAGACACCATGGGAATCTTCCTCCCTGGTTGGAGATTTTTACTTCGTGGAAAAGAATGCCTCATCAGGTACTTCTGAATTAACTGCTGAAACAGCGGAGAGTTATACGGAGAACTACAATTTTTTCGAAGGATATTTTGAATCACCGGAAAGAACAACTGATTCACTTCCTGACATAAGATGGAGAGCCAGTAATAAAATATATTCGTTATTGTTATATGAGCAGGATATTTCAAACGAAACAGTAAGCGCACCTTGCGGTGACAATCTTCTGGTCTATCATAATAATACAGGGAAATACTATCTTTTAAAAGATTTCCTGACAAATCAGAATAATGAATTCCGTCCGGCAGTAGAACTTCCTTTTTCCAGTCCAACCTGCTGGATGGCAAAAGACAATAAATACTGGTTCTATGATAAGGGTCAGGATATCACATCGCAGACTAAAAACGCTTTTTTTGATGAGCACCTGGTAATCTACGATGTGACAAAACGGCAATATTACTTTTGCCAACTATTTAAACAATTCATGAATGGTTATGTCTATCCGGCAGACCCGGTATATTCAGCAAATGGCACATTATGGAGGGGCGATAATAAATATTATTATCTGTACGTGGAAGGGGAACAGATCGGAGCAAGGACCTTTTGGCAGTGGAACGGAAATGACCTGATAGTATTTGATGAACAGGGAGGATACTCCTACCAGCTTCCTGATTTTTATAATTGCAGAGATAATTCACTCAGACAGGCAGAAATTGTTGTTGCTCCGGGCATGATTACCTGGAAAAGACAGGATAACACATATTTTCTCTACAGGTATGGAGTTCAATTTGCCGGCAATGAGACTACTATAGCTGTTCCTACAGCAACTGACCTTATCGTTTATGAAAAAACCTATCAACAAACCTACCTTCTTCCGGGTTGGGAATTCAGTAATGATTTTATAGAACGTTATCCGATCATATTATTTTCTGCGACAGGAGTATTCTGGCAGCGTTCAGGAAATGCTTTCTGGATATACAGACACGGGCAGCTTATAACTTACGAATTGCTCCAGACCTGGAACGGAAATGATCTTGAAGTTTATGATTCTTATCTCGGACTGACATATATTCTGCCTGATTATTCCTTTTCAGATGATAATATCCTGCGGGCGGCAAAGCTGAAGAATTAATATAATACACAAATTTGCTCTATTAAAACCTGTAAGACCGTATGTTGTCATGGCATTCAAGTCAAAAGTTTATCCTTGGCTATTTATAAACCTGAATGTAAATTCAAAAAAAAAACATACATTACACGGGAATATGGAACAATATCCTGTAATTAGAAACCAAAATCTGTAGTATTTTTTCAATTAACTGAATGAATCTACAAATTAAAGAAGTTAAAGGCCGGAGAGAACTTTACAGGTTTATCCATCTGCCTGCAAAAATCCACCGTGGACATAAAAACTGGGTGCCACCATTATATATGGATGAATGGGTGTATTTTAATCCCAAAAAAAACAGATCTTTTTTACATTGCGATACTATCCTTTTACTGGCATATAAAGCCAATAAACCTGTTGGCCGGATAATGGGCATTATTAACCACAGATATAATAAAAGCCACAATGAAAAGCATGCCCGTTTTTGCTGGATGGAATGTTACAATGAACCGGACGTAGCTGCTGCCATGCTAAATTCAATAGAGGAATGGGCCCGGAACAAAAAAATGGAGAAGCTGGTAGGCCCCCTTGGTTTTTCCGATAAAGATCCCCAGGGTTTTCTTATTGAAGGTTTTGATAAACCAATTGTTATAGCCACTAATTGCAATTATCCCTATATGGTCGATCTTGTCTTAAAGAACAATTTTGTTAAGAAAGTCGACCTGGTGGTATACAGGATCGATGTCCCTGAACAAATGCCGGAAGTTTATGAAAAGCTGGCAGAACGTGCTTACAGCAAACTTAATCTCACCTTAATAGAATTCGATAAAAAAAGTCAGCTCAAACCAATGATAAGACCGGTTCTTAACCTGATAAATGAAACATTCACAGAGATATATGGATTTGACAAGATGGATGACAGGGAAATGGATGAGTTTGCAGCCAGATATTTACCTGTTGTCGATCCTCGATTTGTAAAATGTATCCTCAATGAGAAGAATGAGCTTGTCGCATTTGTTATTGCCATGCCCGACATGAGCCCTGGTATTATCCGTTCAAGGGGATACCTGTTCCCTATTGGTATTTTGATGATTTTATGGTCAGCCAAAAAGACTAAACAACTTGATTTGTTCCTCGGGGCGATTCATGAAGATTACCGCAATTCGGGTCTTGATGCCATGATGGCAATTAAATTGAGAGAAACTGCTAAAAAAGCAGGATTTGAATATGTCGACAGTCATCTTGAACTGGAGGATAATTTTAAAGTTAGGGCTGAAATGGAACGCGCCGGGGGGAAAGTCTATAAGAAATACCGCATATATACTAAAGATATTTAACGGAATTCTAATAAAGCCTGCTTCCCCGATAGCGCTTTAAATCCCCACACTATTCGATAAGTCTCAGATAATCTATCATCAAGGGTATATCGAATTCCTTAATGCCATATTTCATCAGGTACTTCCTGTCCTGCTCAAAAACTTTGGTCAGCCATTCAAAATCTGCACCTGCAATGATCAGTGATTTCTTATAATTTTCTATTGCCATTTTTTTATCACCTGTACACCAATCTATATGAGCTATATTTACAAAATCATTTTTATTTGGTTTATTCCGGACCGCTTTTTCAAAATACTTTATGGCAACATCAAATTTGCCTGTTACAAATGAAGACCATGCTATAGGCCGGAAAATCTTTTTATTTGAAGGATCCCTATACTCAACTTTGAAATAATATTTCAAAGCCGTTTCGAAATCCTCCATTTCCATATAGGTATGTCCAATATATAATTGTATAAACAAATTTTCAGGATCTTCCTTTTCCAATTCCTTATAGTATTTCAGGGCAGATTTAAAATCTCCAAGCTTCCTGCTGCAAAAGGCTATTTTCTTATAAATCCAGTTCTTGTTCTTATCAAAAAGCTCCGCTTTATGATAATTTTCTAATGCTTTACTGTAATTGCCAAGCCTCTGGTAGCAATAGGCAATTTTTTCAAAAACCTCAAAATTATTTTCGTCATAAGGCAAATTTGAAAACAAGTTTATCGCTTCCTGATAATATCCCTTCTCAAAATAAAACTCACCGATATTTCTTAGAATCTTTGTATCGCTAATCATCAGACAAATCATGTAGCTCTTTTCAATTCCGGAAGGGATATCAAATATGTCTTCAAATTCATTTTTTAAAGGATGCAGTTTAAAAAATCTGTAAGTATCCTGCAAATACTGGGTATAAATAGTCCTGTCCCTTAGAAACTTATCCAGCATTTCGTCATTTGAGGCAAGTTCATTCATCGCTTTTATTTCCATGTTGAACATTTCCATCATCATTGTTCTTTGCAGTGTCGGCATATGCTTGATATTCAGACAAAAAGAATATTTGTCTGAATTACATAGTACTGATGACCGTTCCATTCCTTCAACAAAAAGCGGGACATCAAATTCAGTTTTCAGGCTTTCAAGAGATCTCGATACATATTCATTATCGCCGTAAAAAGGTAGGAACCAGTTGCTTAATACATCAAAAAAGTCGAACCTTTTCATCATGGCAAATGCGCTGATAAACACATCCGATCCTTCCATCTGAAGAGCAGAGAATTCCTCAAGCTTAGCATAAAGATCAGGTGTATCCTTGAATACAGTTTCCCATTCCGGATTCTTCTCTTCAATATTTTTAATGCTTGAAATATCCTCAAGGTCCAGTTTTTCCTCCAGCGTGGATTTTATCCTCATCATTTCAGGAAAGATCTCTTCACGGATCTTGCGGGTCACCTTTTCTGTCTCCCTTGCTTTAAGGTACTGCAGGATAATGGCTTCAATATTCCTGCTGAAATCTTTTTCTTCTCTTATCAGCTTCAACCGCGATTCTATCTCGGGATAATATTTTAATCTGCGGTCATGATAATAGAGCCCCAGTAAAAGTCCTGTCAAAGCTCTCTGCCAAACCTGATCTTCCTTATTTTCGAAAAAATCGAAAAGGAGATTAACCTTTTGCACGTCGAAATGACGAACCAGTGAGAGGGTAAGTGAGCTTACCAGGATACATTTATCATACCATGGGATAGACCGTGATGGAATGATCTGGCTTACCAGGTTAGTTTCATCTTCATGGAATTTGTCTGTCATCCAGATAGTCCTGAAAATATTCTGGAGACTTCGCTTGTATTCCTCAATGGCATGATTCTTCCCGTTATCCTCCTGCAAATGTGTTTCCCCTAAAATATGTTCAATTTCCTTCTGAAATGACAGATTATCAAATATTTTACCTGATCTTCCTGCCAATAACTTTGCATCTCTGTCAACCTCTGTTTTTATTGAATAATATCCAAGCAGTTTTTTATTAAAAATAATATCATCCCAAACATCATCTGCAAGCTCAAGAATCGACTTCATAAGATGCTTGTACACTTTTTCCTTCTCGGGATCATCCGACAGCTCAAATGAGTATTTCAACATGTTCCGGTAAGTTTCACGATGCTGTTCAAGCTGGGTTGTGTAATCCTTATTTTTGCATTCAAGGGTTAGCTTTTCCAGCTGATCCAGGGCATCAATAACCTGGTGACCGGCAACTTTATCCAGTATATGATTTGTCTTATCCTTTAGTTCCTGGTAATTCATGGTACTTCAGTTGTGCTTCAGTTGTGCTTCGATTGTGCTTCTGTTGTGCTTCTGTAGTGCTTCGATTGTCAAAGAGTTCCGTCGTCTTTAATTTGAGACATTTAATGCATTTGTAATTTTAGTCATTCCTTTACTCCCTCTCTTCCTCTCGCCCTTCGCCCCCTCTCCCCCTCGCTTCTTCTCCATCTCTCTATCTCTCCCTCCATCCCT
>JBGPAO010000196.1:0-6521 GCA_041480755.1 Bacteroidia bacterium | reverse complement strand
TCGAACGATCTGCCATGGCGCATGGTTCCTGATCATTTATTGATAAGACTGAAGGTGGATGCTGAAGGGTTTATAGATTCGAAAGAGATGGACATGATCTTATGTGCATATAACCAGAAGGGTCAGCATGGAAAGAAACGTATCAGGATTGTGGCTGTAAGCGGAGCTTCTAATGTACTCGGTGTGTTTAACAATCTCGCAGAGATCAGCCGGATCGTTCACCAATACGGGGCACGCCTGCTGGTGGATGCAGCACAGCTCGTAGCCCACCGCAAAGTCGAAATGGAACGATCAGGGATTGACTATCTGGCCTTTTCTGCCCATAAGATGTATGCACCATTCGGCACCGGTGTACTCGTGGTCAGGAAGGGCATGCTTAATTTTAATCCCGCTGAAATGGAACTTATCCAATCGTCCGGTGAGGAAAACGCAGGGGGCATTGCCGCATTGGGCAAGGCGCTTTTGCTTTTACAGCGGATTGGTCCGGACCTGATCAAGGAAGAAGAGCAGGTTCTGACCGGGCGGATATTGCAAGGTCTGTCGCAGGTAGAGGGGCTCACTATTTACGGGATAAAGGATCCTTACTCACCCAGGTACGCACATAAAGGGGGTGTCATAGCCTTCTCCCTGAAAAATATGATGGCAGACAAGGTGGCGAAAGAACTGGCCGAACAGAGAGGCATCGGTGTACGATACGGTTGTCACTGTTCTCATATGCTGGTCAAGTACCTGGTAAATATCAGCCCTTTCCTGGAGAAATTTCAAGGCCTTATGCTGAACGTGTTACCTAAGATCAGCCTGCCTGGTATCGTCCGGGTTAGCCTGGGCATACATAACAGTGAAGAGGATGTTGATACATTGATTCGAGTTCTGGATATAATCGCAAGGAAGAACCAGACCATGGGGAAAAGACACCTAGCTTCTACAGATGACGGAACATCCATCTCACCACAAACGGTTGTACGTAAGCAGATGAACGATTTCGCCAGTGCTGTGGCTCATAAAGTCTATACTGAAATCTAGTGCACTTCAATAACTTTAATCCGAAATGCTAAAGGAAGGCTTACCCAGGATAAAAGAGAAACTTCTAAATTTTAGCTCATTCCTTTTGAGAAATACCTTGAATTGAAATTTATCAGATAGAGTTTTTTGGTAGCTCTGGTAAAAGCAGTATACAGCCATCTCAGGTATTCGACATTTATCATATCTTCATTAATAAAACCCTGGTCGATGAAAACTGAATCCCACTGGCCGCCTTGAGCTTTATGGCATGTCACTGCATAGGCAAACTTAATCTGGAGTGCATTGAAATACGGATGGTCACGTACTGTTTCATACTGTTTTCTTTTCGATTTAATTTCCGGGTAATCTTCGACAATATGATGGTATAACTCCGTACTTTTATCATGGTTCAAAGCTGCAGTTTCGATAGTAAGGGTATCAAGTATAACCTTGCATGACACTATCATATTCCCGTAATCGGGGAAACAAAGTGTTGCATCAGCAAATCTGAATCCATATTGTTTTTCCACATTTTTTATCGTGACGACTTCGGCTATGTCCCCATTGGCTATAAAATCAGTGGCCTGGTTCTCATCCAGCCAGAAATAATTATTCCTCACAATCATCACAAAATCTCCCCTGCAAATCTCTGATTCCCTGTTCAGTATCTGATTCCTTATACCCTGGTTGTATTTATTTGCGCTCTTATTCGAACGCGTAACGACAATAGTCTTGTCATGTCCGCGTTCATAATATGATCTGCCAAGTTCTTCCAGCAAGTCTGAACCTGAGATAGGAATTACATCCGGAAATCCTTTTGTCCTGACAGAAGGCAACTGGATCCTGTTTTTATCCAGCAAATCCCTTAAGGCAGTGGCATTAAAAAGTATACCGGAACCCATAGATTGCCTGATGACATCTTTAAGGCAGCTTTCTGTTACTCTCAGGCTATAATTCTTAAGGACTGCCGGATCCAGGGCAGGACTAATATCCAGTCCTACCGGTGGAAGCTGGGCTGTATCTCCGATTAAAATCAGTTTGTTGTTTTTACCATTATAGACATATTCCAAAAGATCATCCAGCAACCTTCCTGTACCAAAGATGTCAAGTTCCTGCGCCTGGTTGGTGATCATCGAGGCTTCATCAATAATAAAATAAGTATTGCTGTGCATATTTCTTTCAAGGACAAATATGCCAGTACCTTCCCGTGCAGATTTCTGGATATAGATCTTTTTATGGACTGTGAATGCTGGCCTCTGTGTATATGTGGAAAGGACCTTAGCCGCCCTTCCTGTGGGCGCCAGTAAAACGTATTTTATATTAAACCCGTCAAGAGTTTTTACGAGGGAACTGACAATAGATGTCTTACCTGTACCTGCATAACCCTTCAACAGGAAGATATGTTTTTGTTCGCTGTCTGACATGAAAACAGACAGCTTTGTTATCAGATCCTTTTGACTTTCAGTAGGTTCATAATCAAAATTATCTGTCAGCAGATTTGCAATATGGGTACTCAGCATAATTGGGAATTATGGCTTAAAATTAATCCCAAATTTTAATTTTTTCTTCTAATTTTGCACCTACCGCAAGAAATTTGTTAATAAAACAATGTGAAGACAGTCCTTCAAATACTGTTAATTGCTGCGATCATTGCACTCGTGTACCTGATATTCGAAAGTATTATGACTCCCATCCGGTTCCAGGAGGAAAGGCAGTTGAGAGAATCTGCAACAATACAGAGATTAAAAGATATCCGGACTGCCCAGATCGCGTACAAATCTGAACATGAACGATTTACCGAAGATTTTGACACTCTTATCACCTTTCTTAGAACAGGTCATTTCACAGTAGTCAAAGCTATTGGGAGTGCTCCCGATTCCCTAGTTGAAGCGTCAGGGAAAATTGAAGCTGAAAAAATTGCCTTAAGTGAAGGACTTATAGAAAGGGATACGATTCAGTTAAGCGTTATTGATTCTTTATTTTATATTGGTTATCCTGTTGATTCATTAAGATATGTTCCCTTCACTTCTAAGTATGAATTTGAAATGGGTGCTGGTGAATTACAGACAGGTTCGAAAGTCAGTATCAGAGTATTTGAAGCAAAGGTGCCCTACAGTGTCCTGCTTGAAGGACTTGATCCCCAACTAATAGCAAATTATGCCGATGAAAGGGAAAGAATTACCGGATATCCGGGACTGAGAGTAGGATCACTGGATGAAGCGACTAATAATGCCGGCAACTGGGAATAATAACCCTATATGATGCATGATATCAGGTTTATTGATGAAACCTTAGACATAAATAAGACAGCTGGCTATCACCTGTCAATTCAGGCTGGCCTGGATGGATTTTCTTTTGTAATATTTGACCCGTCGGGATATAAGTATATTGCACTTAAACATTATGGATTTGGGAAGGAGATTCCGGAATACAAATATCCTGACACTCTTCAGGAATTATTAGCGACAGATGAATTTTTACAGAAAGAATTCCTTAGTATATATTGTATCTGTAATAATCCGAGGACAACGCTACTGCCTGCTATCCTTTTCGAAAAGGAAAAACTCAGGCAGTACTTTGAATTCAACCAGGTCCTCAATGATCTTGATGAATTGCATACAAATCTTATCAAGAGCCTGGATGCATATTTGATTTTCCCGGTTCACCATGAAATTGCGAATGTTTTAATCCGGCAATATCCGACATTGAAATTCTTCAACCAGGCAAGTCCGTTCATCGAACATGCCATGCATCATTCCGTCAGAGGTTCTGATTCAGTGCATCTGAATATACATGATGGTTTTTTCGACATTCTTGTCATCCGTAACAATACCCTGGTTCTTCATAACACATTTAATTACCGTTATGAACAGGATCTGACATACTTTGTAATGAATATTTATGATAAGGTTTCTCTTGATCCATCTGCTATCCCGGTTCACATATCAGGCATGGTTGAAAAGAATGCAGATAAAATAAACTGGTTAAGAAAATTCATCAGGAATATCCATTTCCCTGAACAGGATAATCGTTTTCATTATTCCTACGCATTCGACAAGATTCCGGATCATTTCTTCATCAACCTGTTCAATTTATATCTTTGCGGATAATAAGCGGGGAACATAAGGGAAGAAGAATTCCCGTCCCAGGGAATTTCAAAGCAAGGCCTACCACTGATTTCGCCAAGGAAGCATTATTTAACATAATAGCCAACTATTTTGATTTCGAAAGTATAACTGTTCTTGATCTCTTTTCAGGAACAGGCAGTATCAGTTATGAATTTGCATCAAGGGGCGCAGAAAGGGTCGACCTGGTGGAAATAAACCAGAGATATTCAGATTTCATAAGAAGGATCGTTCAGCTGGTTGGGTTTAAACAGATCCAGATTCATACAGGCGATGTTTTCAGATTATTACCACGGATAAAAAACAAATATGACATTGTGTTTGCAGATCCTCCATACGATCTTAATAACATTCCTGATATCCCCGAATTGATTTTTAAGTACAATGTGCTCTCACAGGATGGTTGGTTTATACTGGAACATGGCAGGAACCTGGATTTTTCAGGACATATTCATTTCAAAGAGCTGAGAAAGTACGGAAGTGTGCATTTTTCGATATTTCAGTAGGTTTTCGGATTCAGCCCCCTGATCCTCCAAAAAAATGATCTTCCAGCATAGCGCAGAGAGCGTGGTATACCGGCAGATGCAATTCTTGTATCCGGTGTGTTTCATCTGCAGGGACACAGATCGCAACATCACAATGTATCTTCATTTTGCCACCGGTCCGGCCTGTTAATCCGATGACTTTCATTCCTGAAACCTTCGCAGTATAAACAGCATTAAGAATATTTTTTGAATTCCCTGAAGTTGAAATTGCGAAAAGGATGTCTCCTGGTTTTCCATAACCTATGACCTGCTGGGCAAAAATCAGATCAGCTGAAGCATCATTTCCAATGGCTGTGTTAAGGGAAGTCTGTGATACAAGTGAAATCGCGGGCAGCGAACGTTGCAGATGCTCTGCAAGGAATGCGCCTTCATTTTTATAATCATGTGTCAGCCTTTCTTTAAGATCATCCGGTAAAGGCCTTGGCAGTTTAAAGGTCTTCATCATTTCGCCTACCATATGCTCAGTATCAGCTGCAGACCCTCCATTTCCGCAGGCCAGTATAATGCCTTTATTCCAATAAGTAGATTTCATAAGTTCAAAAGCTCTTGAAATATCTTCTTTACACCCCTTCAGGGCAGGATAATTCCGGATCAATTTACCGAGCATAAATGAATTATTTGAACAGAAGCGAAGATACAGAAATATTCATTCAGAAAAATTGAACAAATATGTTGAAATGCGTGTTTATATCTTAAAATAATTATGGCTCCATGATTTTATATATACTTTATCTTTGTTATAACTAATTAGCATTATTCAAACTTACTTAAAAACGAAAGTCATGAAAACTATTGGGAAATTGATTGTCTTTATTGTGCTTGTAACTTTTCTTATTCCCAGATCCTATGCCCAGGAGGAGGAAAAGGATTTCAGGTTTACAGTCAAAACAAATCCCATTGCAGCATTAGGCGGCCCAATGTGGTTTATAATAGTACCAATTACCGGTGAATACAGGGTATTATTTGAAGCGAAAACGCTCCCCAAGCAATCTATCCAGGTCGGAGCTTCATACCTTGGGCCAAGTCTTCTGATCAACCTTGATAAAATATCGGCCAACGCTGACTCAATTGAAATCAGCGGCATAAAAACCAGCGGATTCCGGGGCCAGCTCATGTATAAATTCTTCCTGTCACGAGATCTTTCAGCCCCTGAAGGATTCTATGTAGGACCTCATTTATCATACGCAACGGCCACTATTGTAAACAAAGACGATGAAGCAGACAAAGTAAAAGCTACCAAAATTAATATAAACGGTATCATTGGTTACCAGTTAATAACAGACGGTGGTTTTACCCTTGATATTTATACCGGACTTGGATTCAGGATAAAAAAATGGGATTATCCGGCGTCTATTGATACAGATTTTGATTTCGGGACATCCAGGAATTCTCCCATGGTAGCTTTTGGGCTTAATTTCGGATATGCTTTTTAGGATTGTTTTCAGATTGACCTTAAAAGAAATTGGTACTGAAGGCTTGACCGTAAATTAAGCCTTCAGTTATTTTATGTATAAATTAAGTACTACGAGGAATCCTGCAATAATAAAATTATTTACACTATTTTAGATTATAAAAAAATAGCTTATTTTTGCAACTCTTGAAACGGTGACGTAGTTCAGTTGGTTAGAATGCCGGCCTGTCATCCCGAGAACTCCCCGAGGGATCGGGGCAGGTGGGATGAGTTTGAGCCTGGCAAAAAAATAGTTCTTAAAAACGGTGACGTAGTTCAGTTGGTTAGAATGCCGGCCTGTCATCCCGAGAACTCGGGACGAGTTTGAGCCTGGCAAAAAAATAGTTCTTAAAAACGGTGACGTAGTTCAGTTGGTTAGAATGCCGGCCTGTCATCCCG
>JBGPAO010000195.1:0-6547 GCA_041480755.1 Bacteroidia bacterium | reverse complement strand
CTTACATTGAAAATTCCAGGCGGGTGTTTTTAAAAACTCTGACAACAACTGCGATAATTGCACCTTCCTCATTACCTGTTTTCGCAAGCATTATTGGGGGACAGAATAAGAATGATATTGCTGAAAACTCTAAATCAGTAATAGCTCAGAATGATCTTCCCCTGCATTTTGATGGACCCGCTTCTCCTCTTTTCGAACCATTAGATATTGAAGGAAACCTTCATATATCTGAAATCGATCTATCTGTAGTCTCAGAAAAAATGGCTGAAGCTGTTAAATCAGCGCCAACAGGAAATTCAGTTGCGTGGGGAATCCCGTTTAATATTCCTGAACAGATAATTTATCTTAAAAAAGAAACTTTCAGATTAAATATAAGTCCGCGTTCCGGAAACTGGATAGTTTTCATGCATACATCTGACCAGGTGTATCTGCAGAGGAATGATGATGGTTTTTATGAAAAACCATTTAAAGGGCGCGGACAGCTCAATGAAGAAGTTGCCAGGTATTATGTTATATATGAGGATGGTACTGAGGCCGGTATTCCCATCTGTCAGCGCTACCATATTGGCATTTTCCAACAGATGTGGGGAGAGAATTGTATAGAATCAGTAGCTAATTATAAGCCGGGACCAGTTGATTTTTACCGTGAAATCACTAATGATGCATGGGGTTGGATTCAAACCAAAGTTAGTATGGGCGACAGGGGAACCTGGATTAACTGGCTCTGGGCCTGGGAAAATCCAAATCCTGAAAAAAAGATAAATGGTTTCCGTTTTGAACCACTCAATAAATCAGCCCTGATCATTTCAGCAATTTCCATCGGTAATGTCACATCTAATCCTTTACGCTGGAACTCAAGGCAGAAGGCCGTACTTTCACTTCCTGAAGGATCTGTTTTCAATACAGTCCTTGATGAAAAAGGACTTTTGAACAACATTCAGATTGATCTTGGCCAGGTTATTTCTGCTGTGCCAGGATTAATTTATCCTGATCAGGACTGGCCGCAATCTTACAACAATAAAGTCCCGGGAAATTCAGAAAATAAGATCATTATTGAATACACTGCACATCCTGATGCAATGTTTCATCGTTTTGGCAGCGAGCCAATTCCAATATCCCATCTGACCGGCAATTCAGATTATTCAAATCTGATAAGGCCTATTCAGCCTGCAGATCAGAAAGTGAGGATCCGCGTTGTTGAAAAGGAAAGCGGCAAAGTGGTTCCTGTTAAATTTCATGCCCATGGTGAATCCGGTGAATACCTCGCTCCAATGGACCGGCATCGCCAGCCAAATATTGCATGGTATGAGGATTATAGCGTTGATTATGTCAACGAGGGGAGTCATATCTGTACATATATACCGGGGGAAACTATGATTAAACTGTCCCCCGGGAAAGTATATATTGAGGTTTCAAAAGGTTTTGAAATTGCACCTGTACGGAAAGTGATTGAGATTTCACGGGAGACGGAAATAATCACCATTGAAATTGAAAAAGCGCTTCACTGGAGAGAAAAAGGATGGGTAACCGCCGATACGCATGTTCATTTTCTTTCACCAGGTTCAGCGATGCTGGAAGGGAGCGGAGAAGGTGTCAATATCGTCAATTTGCTGGCAAGCCAATGGGGCGAACTTATGACCAATGTAGGAGACTTTGACGGTAAGACCACCTATGGAGCGAAAACTTCTGGCGGGGATGGAGAATATATGGTACGTGTTGGTACAGAAAACCGCCAGCATGTCATGGGTCATATTTCTCTCCTGGGTTATGAAAACAATATCATTACACCGCTGACCACCGGCGGGCCAGATGAAGCGGCCCTGGGGGATCCGATTGAAATGCTCCTGACTGAATGGGCAATGCAATGTAAAAAACAGAATGGGATAGTGATTTTGCCCCATTTCCCTAATCCAAGACTTGAAAATGCAGTGTCAATTATATCCGGAGGAATTGATGGCGTTGAAATGACATCCTGGGGTAATCTTTATGGAGGAATAGATCCATACTCACTGACAGACTGGTACCGGTATCTAAATTGCGGATATTTTGTCGCTGCAGTTGGCGGGACAGACAAGATGAGTGCGGATACGGCTGTGGGTACTGTCAGAACATATGCAAAAATACCTGATGGTCACGAGTTTACATACGATGAATGGAAGGAATGCATCAGACGGGGACAGACTTTTGTTACATATGGACCCCTTGTTGAGTTTCATGTAGAAGGTAAACCTGCAGGCAGTCAGATTGAAATGTCTTCAAATGGAGGTACAGTTAATATTGCATGGGAGGCAGCCAGTGTAACTATACCGATGAGCAGGATTGAGCTGATAGTTAATGGAGAAGTGAAAGAAAGCGTTACCGTTTCAGAGTGGAGAGCTAGTGGCAACTGGAGTGTAAAAGTTTCTAAAAGTTCATGGATAGCCCTGATGGTAAGGGGAAGGTATCCCGATAAACATGAAATTATTGCTGCACACACTTCCCCGGTAATGATTAAAGTGAAAGATTCCCCGATGCTGGTGGCCGCGGATGCCTTAACTATTCTGGATCAGGTCGAAGGTGCTATGGCTTATCTTGACACAATTGGTACAAGAGCGGAAGACAATGCCTATAAAAGAATGAGAATGGTATTAACATCTGCTCACAGGACACTTCATAACCGTATGCATGAAATGGGATACTACCATCAGCACACGCCTGTTAATGATCATCCGGAACATCATTAAATTTAACCTGCCATTTTTGTACACTTCCAGCCAAATTGTCGGAATTTTTTCTTCGATTCCGGAAATTGGCATCTATTAATCCGGGAAATATGTCAATGGCTTCAATATTGTTGTAACATTTTAAAAGGAAGGAGGGGATTATGGATGTCTTTTCGGAAATAATCGTTACAGCAGTTGATAAAGTTAAGAACGCTGTTGTCAAAGTCGACAAATATTCTCGTACCAGGGGTAATGAAAAGATTTCAGGATCAGGCTCAGGATTTGTATTTTCAAGTGACGGACTGATCCTGACTAATTCTCATGTAATTGATAACTCCGACAAATTAAATATTACATTACTGGATGGTGATGAATTCACTTCTGAAGTCACAGGAATTGATAAGGATACAGATATTGCCATAATAAAGATCTTTGGATCAGGCTATACACCTGCAAAATTGGGTAGTTCCGGTGACCTGAAGATTGGGCAGCTGGTAATCGCGATTGGTAATCCATTGGGTTATCAGCATTCAGTGTCGGTTGGTGTACTGAGTGGAGTCGGACGTACAATGCGAACTCCCGATGGTCATCTTATTGATAATATCCTGCAGTCTGATGCAGCCATGAATCCGGGTAATTCAGGAGGACCGATGATTGATACGAATGGTGAGGTAATTGGTATCAATACCGCAATAATTCCGTATGCCCAGGGATTAAGTTTCTCAATAGGTATTGATACGGCAAAGGAAATTGCCCGGTACCTGATAAGTGAAGGAAAGGTGATTAAGGCTTTCCTTGGATTAATGGTTAATGAAATTGAAATTAACCCCAGGATAAAGAACTATTATAAGCTCAATTCAAAAAAAGGAATAATGATAACCGGGCTGGAAAAATCATCGCCTGCTTCCCGCGCAAACCTCAGGGAGGGTGATATTATCATCGAATTTAACGGGAGATCTCTTTCAAGTTCGGGTGAACTTACAAAGCACCTAATCGGTAGTGATTTAATATGCAAACCGACAAAAATGAAAATTATCCGGCAGGCAAAAATCCTGGAACTGGATATTTTGCCTGTCCAACGGAAAGCTGCCTGAGGATAAGAGAACCTGAAACACTAAATCCTGTTTTTTATTCTACAATGATAGTCCCATTCATACCGCTATGAAATCTGCAATGATAAGGGTAGGATCCGACATCCGAAAAAGTAAAGGAGAATTTGTCATTCTTTCCCATACTACCGCTTTCAAATAAACTGCTGTTGCTTGTAACAGTATGTGCTACAGCATCCTTATTTGTCCAGGTAATTGTCGTTCCCGCTGAAACCGTTAATGATGATGGAGAAAAACTGTTCATCTCTATTAAGACTTCGTCTGAACCCGGATTATCTTTTTGACAACCCGCAAGCAAAAATGCAAAAAATGCAAAAGCCACAATTGTTGTTTTCATTTTATTAGGGTTTAAATTTTACTCTTTTACAGTGCAAATGTAGCTATTTAGAATCATTATAAATAAGAAATTTATGGAATTAACAAATATTTTCACTTTATGTGTCTTAAAATGATATTTCGAATAAATAACTATTTAATTTTAAATTTGATTTAGCTTAATTTTATGTAAACAAACCTTATGATAATTTCCTGTTAAAATGCATCTCTGGTCCACTGAAATAAAAGAATTAGAAGTTTTATACACCTCTTTAAAAGGTTGGCTTCCTGATCTTGAGAAAGAACTCAAGCAGCTGATAGGAACGGAAGATGCAAATGTGGTAATGCTATATTCAAGACGATGTCTGGAAGTAATCATAACTGACCTTTGTGAAAAAGAATTAAAAAGACCCCGCAAAACTGAACCATTGAAAGGAATTATTGATAAACTTAAAAGGGAAGAAAAAGTGCCTGATCACATCATTGCTTCAATGCATAGCCTGAACAGTTTATCGACATTTGGTGCTCACCCGAAAGAATTTGATCCACGGCAAGTCAAACCGGTTCTGAATAATCTATCAACTGTAATTGACTGGTATCTGAAATATAATTGCGTTGAAACTAGTATTGTTAATAAGGATAAGGAAGATGAATCAAAAATCAGTCTGGTAAAGAAAAAATTAACAATTTCCGATGATGCAACCAGGCAGAAAAAATCAATTATAGTACTGCCGTTTGAAAATATGAGCCCAGACCCGGATCAGGAGTATTTTAGTGATGGACTGACTGATGAGATCATAACCGATCTTTCGCATATTAAGGATCTGCTGGTAATTTCAAGAAGTTCGGCTATGACCTTTAAGGGCGTAAAAGTCACTGTTAAAGAAATTACTGATAAGGTGAATGTAAGGTATATCCTGGAGGGCAGTGTGAGGAAATCAGGAAATAATCTTCGTATTACTGCACAGCTGATTGACGGGATAACAGATACGCATATCTGGGCAGAAAAATATGAGGAGACTCTGGAAAATATTTTCCATGTACAGGAAAAAATATCCGGGCTCATTGCAGAATCTTTACAAATAAGTCTTACTAAAGATGAAAAGGAGAAGTTTAAGAGCAATTCGGCAAAGGATTTATTTGCCAGTGAATGCTGGTTCAGGGCAAAACAGGAGATTCATCATTATACGCCAGAATCATTCAGCCGGGCCCATGCAATACTTGAAGGCGGATTAAAAGAGAACGGAGACAATGAACTCCTTCTCTGGGGACTGGGATACCTGAACTGGTTCTATGTGAATATGGGCATTTACCTTGATGATGTCTACCTGCAAAAAGCAGAAAATTATGTGGGAAAAATATTTAATCTCAATAAAGAATCTTTTTATGGATATCAGCTTCAGGGACTGATTGCCTATAAGCGCGGTGATACTAAAAAATCAATTTTCTATATCCGGAAAGCTCTTGAAATTGAGCCAAATAATCCCGAGGCGCTTGATCATATTATAAGGATGTACGCGGATACCGGGAAGACACATAAGTCCTATGAACTTATAGAAAGACTGCTGGCAGTTGATCCTTTAACCTCACATAATCACTGGTCCAAGGCATGGACTTTAGCATTAGATGGTCATTTTGATGAAAGCCTTCCTGCATTTACCAGAGCCCTGGAGCTGGATCCTAAGAATATCGTATGGAAGTTATTATATGCATGGGCACTTTTAATGGCAAATCAGACTGATAAGGCTCTCGGGGTCATCACCCCGCTGGAAAGGGATAATCCCGATAATATGTATACAAATCTTATTGTTTTTATTAAAAACGTATTTCTTAAGGATCGCGTAAAAACTCTTCAGGCACTGAAAGATGATATACTTAAATTCGGGGAATGGGACGAGGGTGTCAGTTTAATGCTGGCTCAGTCATTCGCGATTATCAACGAAAAAGAAAAAGCCCTCGATTGGATTGAGCATACAGTAAACAAAGGATTTATTAACTATCCGTTTTTATCAGAATATAATTTCACTCTTGATAGCATCCGTAATGAAGAACGTTTTATCAATCTCATGAAAAAGGTAAAAAACGAGTGGGAAACCTTCGAAGTTTGAGCAATTGCGTATGAGAACTTTACTTTTCGCTTTATTAATATACTTTATTTGCTGCCAGACAGGATGTTTCAATAAAAACACAGAATCAAGATTAAAAGAAGATCCCTGTCTTCGGTTTGTATGTGAATCGGAAGCAATTATTCGTGGTGACACATGTGAAAGAAATCTGGCACTGGTATTCACAGGTGATGAATTTGCAGATGGGGGAGAACACATTCTTTCTGTACTTAAGAGGCAACAAATTCCCGGGTCCTTTTTTTTCACAGGGAATTTTTACAGGAATCCCGGTTTTGAACAGTTAATCCGTTCCCTG
>JBGPAO010000194.1:0-6582 GCA_041480755.1 Bacteroidia bacterium | reverse complement strand
TTCATTCATATCTGTCTGAAACAGTCTGGGGCGGAGGCAACATAGCCTGGTACACAAATCCCTATCAGCTCGTTTGCGAGGCAAAGGATTTTTACAACAGTGAGAATGCCTGGAAATACCAGGAGAAGCTTTACAGGTATATGATCGCCCGCTGGGGTTACAGCCGCTCACTGGCTATCTGGTTCGTTGTGGATGAGGTAAACGGCACGGATGGCTGGATGTCAGGTGACAGCCTTGGGGCAGCAAACTGGGCAAGAAAGGTTCATGAATATTTTAAGAAAAATGATCCCTGGAATCACCCGACGACCGGAACACGCAGTGGCGGTATAGGGGAATGGTGGGATAAAGGTTATGAAATTTTTGATATGACCGGGAGGGAAATCTATGAGGCACAGGGATTCCCTATTAATGAGACAGGACAAATAGATAAGGATGAAACACATCCGCTGACATACAGTTATCTGAACTACCACGGACAGGTCAAAAAACTCTGGGATAACTATGAAAAACCAGCACTCATTCCTGAAACCGGCTGGGACCATACCTTTTACGAAATGAGTATGCCCGGTTATCAGGCCTATTTCCATAATACCCTCTGGGTAACCATGGCAAGCGGTTCTGCCATGTCGCCTTTCTGGTGGTCGTATTCAGACCAGTTGAACGACAACGTAGTAACTAACCAGTTGAGACACTTTGGAAGATTTACTGAACAGATACCTTTTTCAAAACTGACAAACCTGGCGCCTCTTGAGGCTTCTAATCCCGGAGGACACGCATTTGCCATGGGCAGTGACCAGCTTATCTTCGGATGGGCAGTGAATGCAAATACGGATATGTCCGGCAAGACCATAACTATCCGTGGGGTGAAAAAGGGTCAGTACAGATTGAAGTTGTACCATACCTGGAGCGGCCGTTACATAGAGTTTGACGGACAGAGAGAACTGCTGATCAAGTCTGATAAAAATTCTTTGACCTTCACTGTGCCCATTCTTAAAATTGAAGATGGACATGCACGATATGTCGGACAGGACGTCGCATTCGTGCTGGAACCAGCGGAATAAGAAGAGATACAATTTCTAAGATTCCTATCAGCGAGCTCAGTTTAAAGAGGCATATTTGGTTTAAGATGAGAATTGATTTAATTTTATAAAATCAAAACTGAATTTTATATCCTGTGCACATGCCGATCTGGTCTGCCGAAATAAAAGAACTCGAAATATTAAGCTCCTCCATTAAAGGAATATTTCATGAATTAGAGAAAGATCTGGAACACCTGATTAAAGCCGATGATAAAAACGTTGTTCTGCTATATTCAAGAAGATGCCTGGAAATCATGGTTACAGACCTTTGTGAAAGTGAATTAAAAAGACCCCGTAAAACCGAACCTTTGAAAGGGATCATTGATAAGTTACACAGAGAAGAAAAAGTTCAATCGCACATTATCACATCAATGGATCATCTGAACAGCCTAGCCACTTATGGGGCACATCCAAAAGAATTTGATCCGGAACAGGTGAAGCCAGTTCTTTTTAATCTTACCACAATTATTAAGTGGTATTTAAAATACAAGAATACTAAAACCATTAGTGAACCAAAAACAGTTACACCAAAAGATAAAACGGATGGGCCGGTTGATTCCACAGTACACATTCAAAAACCAAAAAAAAGGTTGATATTATTAGTTCCCGGAATTGCACTGGTTGTAGTTATTGTTGTCGTAGCACTTTTTATCTTCAATATCATTGGCAAAAGGAAACAGGCAGAAGATCTGACAAAACTTGAAAAATCCATTGCTGTACTCCCTTTTGAGAATCTCAGCAGTGATAAAGAACAGGCCTGGTTCAGTGATGGCATTACTGACGTAATTATTAGTCAATTATCAAAAATATCTGATCTCAGAGTTCTTGGCAGAACATCAACTTTAAAATACAAGGAAATAGAAGAAAAAAAATCTATTTCAAAGATTGGGGATGAATTAGGTGTAAATTTCATTATCGAAGGGACCGTTCAGCGACAGGAAAATAAAATGCGGATCACTGTTCAGTTAATTAGAACCCTTAATGAGGGCCATATCTGGTCAGATATATATGACAGAGAATGGAAAGACATATTTGATATCCAGAGTGATATTGCACAGAGAATTGCCGGGGAATTAAAAACAGCCCTGACACCTGAAGTTAAAGAACAAATAGAAAAAAGTCAGACAAAGAATCCGGAAGCGTATAATTTATATTTACAGGGACGTTTTTTCTGGAGTAAAAGGACAGAAGAAGGGCTCAAAAAAAGTGTTGAATATTTTGAAAAAGCATTGGCTGCTGATCCTGATTATGCTTTAGCCTATGCCGGATTGGCTGATGCTTACTTCATCCAGGCATGGTGGAAGTGGATCCCCTGGGTTGAAGGTAATGCCAGAGCTAAAGAGTTCGCTTTGAGGGCACTGGATATTGACAAAAATCTTGCAGAAGCACATACCGTACTGGGAGCACTTTTACATTGGAACGAATGGGATTTCGAAGAAGCACGAAAAGAATTGTTACTCGCTATTGAATTAAATCCGAACTATACAATTGCCCATCAATATTATGCTGAACTATTAGATATTCTAAGACAGAATGATGAGGCTCGTTTGCAAATTAACTATGCATTGAAACTTGATCCATTTTATCCGATGTTGCATTCTTTAAGTTCAATGTATTATTATAACGAAGGAAAATTAAAAGAATCGCTGGATGAATACCTCGTGATGGTGGAACTTGCCCCTCATTTAGCTATAGACAACTGGAGACCTTTCTATATATATATGAAACAGGGTGAGGATATTAAAGCTGTTGAGGAACTTCAGAAAATTATTCTTCTAGATACATTGACTGCAAAATATGCGAACAATGTAAAAGAAGTTTATAATAAATCAGGGATAAATGGTCTGTTGAATTTTTTAATTGATTTACAACCTGAGAGTTCAACCCCCTCCCATTATATATTAGCGCAGTTGTATGCACTCCTGGGTAAAAAAGAAGAAGCATTGGACTGTTTGGAAAAAACTCTGGAAGAAAATGAACCTCATAGTCTCAGGATCAATTCTAATCCCGATTTTGATAACCTGCGTTCAGAGCCGAGGTTTATTGCGTTAATAAAAAAAATGGGATTATCAGATTATGGGAATAGAGATTAACTTTCCCTCTTTCCCTCTTTCCCTCCTTCCCTCTTTCCCTCTTTCCCACCTTCGCACCTATTTAAACAACGCCATCTTCATAACCTGCTGAAATTCACCTGCTTTAATCCTGCACAGGTAGATACCTGAAGTGTGGTTTTGTCCGTTAAATTCTATCTCATAAGATCCGGCGATCATTGGCTTGTCAATGAGTGTTTCAACCTTCTGACCATAGAGGTTATAAACTTCAATAATCACATTTTGATTCTCTGGCACTGAGAACCTGATTCGGGTTGACTGGCTGAATGGATTCGGGAAATTTTGTTCAAGAATATATTCACGTGGAATATCATCAATTGTGGCATCAGATGATGGCTCTCCGGTTGTTTTCTGCAATATGTTCCAGGATTTATTGTTGTTTTCCTGAATTTCGGGCAGAATCTTATCTGCATCTATTACAGCATATATTCGGGGGAAAGAACTCAGGTCTTCAGGAATTTTCCATTTCATTTCAACCTGCATCGTGCCACGCGATGGTATAATTCCGTCGGTAAATACTTCGGGGACATCCCCTTCACCTGTAATAAGCGTACCTCCATTATCAGGATCACCAACATAGAAACGAACTCCCATTGGGGTTGGAGTAGGCAACAGGCTGAAATTATGTACCTGGGCATAAATCGTTATAATTTCCCCTGCGACAGGATCCTCAGGTTTGAAAACTATATCTTTGGTTTGAGTCCGTTTGATTTCCGATATGGCATCACCTTTTTCCGGATCGTAACGCCAGGGTAAAATAAAAGCCGGATCTGCCAGATAACCATAGTGGGCATCCCACCAGGTATCTTCACCACCGGGACCGGCAATTTCAGGTGCTACAGCATAATCAATAACCAGCGCTCCATTGGATGCCCAGTAAGCATATGGCGTCACTTCATAACGGGTTTCACCCATGCTCATATCTACGGCATCCAGGTGGACATCCAGGTTGATGCCGCTTTCTACAGTTGTACGCTGGGTCTGGATATCCTCGCTGTTGTAACTGCCTTCCATACTGAATCCGGAACCCCAGTAACTGACAGAAACACCCCAGTCACGGCTGTATTCATTGGTGGTAGTAGCCTGGGCTTCAGCGAAATCCGTAAAATTCAGGAACCAGTTGTACGATGAATTGCCACTCAGCAGAAAGCTGGTTTCGAGGCCGTAATCCCCTTTAATTTTTTCACGGAGCATAGGATTATCGGAAAGTAAAGGGTATCGGCGATAAGACAAAATATTACCGACTTCGTGATTGGGAATATAGGAATACCCTTTCCAGCTCTTGCTGTCGAACCAGCTGTTTCTGACAACCTGAGGATCGACCACAAGTACATTTCCCTTAAACTTGTCATCTCCATAAACCGGGTATTCCCATATATCATAATCCATAACTGTAGCATAAATCTGGTCATCCACAGTGGCCTCAATCTCAAATCCTACTGAAACAGTCCGGGATGAACCATCCACTTTGGAAAACTTTTTACCGTATTTTTCTGTCAGGTGAGAACTGACCGAAAAACCACAGTAACTAAATCCACCACTAAGTGTCGTTGACATGCTCCAATCCCTGTTAATTTCAGTCTGCACTTCAGTAGACTGCTCGCTTTCCTTGATATATCTTGCAACAAACTCACCCACGTTTTCATTATAACTGCTGCAGACGTCATAAATCTGATTGTCAAAGACATCAAAATGGATTGGCGGGGCATTTAAAATGACCAAAGGCTGCAGGATTTCGGTGACAGAATAGCGTTTTGGTTTGCCAAGCCGGATATCTCCATCAAGATTTCCTGCCAGTAATGGTTCAGTTTTACCCATATTTAGTGAGGATCCTCCTGAATAACCATATTTCAATTCCAGTTTATCAAATGTACCATCGGGATTTGTTTTAACCTGGTACATATCAGTATAATATTTGGAATAGGATTCCGGCGTAGTAATAATTAATTCAACTGCATTTGAACCTTCTATCGTGTCCTTATAAAAATCGCCGACTGCAATTGTTGTATAAAACTCATCTGCAAAATTGTCCAGATCGGCATATACTGAAAAGTTTAATGGTTGATCACCCTGGTAAATCTTAAAAGTCGGGTATTCACCTCTAAATGAAAAAGCCGAGAATAGTTCATCCATTCTATCATTATTGACATCGGCGGCACAAAGTGTACTTGTCCGGGAGTATAAACATTCCCAGGGGATTGTATCAAGTCGCTGATAGATTGGTTCGCCGATTGTCATGCTACTGAGTTGAGCATCCACCTCTATAGGGATCAAAATATTTGCAATCGTGTCAGTCCAATCAGTACCGAAATCAGTATTATATTGAAAAAACCCGATCACAGCATCTTCCATATCCGGGGAATGGAAATTTCCGCTGGCAGTATTAAAGTCTCCAATATCAAAGTATGATTTAGCTTGGGTATAGATTGTATCCTTTATCCTTGCCTCGAGATTCCCACTGCTTTCATTATACGAATATACATTGGCAAATATCTGCCATCCTCCCGGTTCAAAAGCCATACGGCCGGTAAGAAGTATCTCATCTATACTATCGCCATTAAAATCTGCACATTCGATATCATACAGGTAAAGCTGGTCCTCGCATAACTTAAAGTCAGGTGGTACTTGAATTTCCTGGTCGCGGATAGTTCCCAATTCAGTAATGGCTAATGAATCACCCACATCATATGCAGTAATTTCTATCATTCCATCAGCTGCCCAGTAGGCAACAACAAACTCACCCAGAGAATCAGAATCCAGATTGGCTGTTTTAACAAAGACACCTGATAATATCGGATACCAATTATCTTCAGTGATAAATGTTGCAGGAGTTGTCTTGCTCAACCTTATTATTTTATCCCAGGCACTTATTGAATCCACAATCAGGCGTGCCGGATCTGCCTTAAGAACAACTATCTCAACCTGATTGTTGTTTATCCAGGTGGCGACAATCTCGGATAATTCATCATTATCCAGGTCTGCAATATCCATATCATAAGAATATGGATAACCACCAACACTACTCCAGGTAAGGGTTTTGATAAGGGTATCATGGTTATAACGCTCGAGAGCCTTGTAAAATTTATAGATACTTATATCGTTTTCAAAAGTGATTAATTCATCACCCCCGCCGTAATGAATTATATACGATTCAGAGAGAGGATCATCTTCCGGAAGCTGGGCTTCCACTATACCAAAAGATATAAACATTATCAGCAAAAAGACAACCTGGGTTTTCATGATATTCTCCTTTTTCAAAATTATTTAATCAGACCTTCAGATAATTGAAAGACAAGTTATAACAAATTAACGCACAAATCAATAGTTAAATCAGTTGGACATACCCCAAAATTTACCCAAATCCAAAGCTGAGCTGGGGATCATATATTTCA
>JBGPAO010000193.1:0-6601 GCA_041480755.1 Bacteroidia bacterium | reverse complement strand
TTATAACTCAGGTTTTTACCCTGCTTATAGCGGATGTTCGTTGTTGTCTTCTTGTCTCCGACAACCTTTAGGGGATTATTTACCTGTATCGTTCCGTGATCTGTTGTAATGACCAGTTTTGTTCCGGTTTTTGACAATTCCCGGATAAAATCCAGAAGATGAGAATGCTGGAACCATGACATTGTAAGTGATCTGAAGGAAATCTCATCATGGGCAAGCTCTTTAATCATTTCCATTTCCGTTCTTGCATGCGATAAAATATCCACAAAATTGAACACTGCCACTACCAGGTCATAATTCTGCAGATCCCTTATATTGTCAACAAGCTTTTTGCCAGCTTTTGAATTGTTGACTTTTTCATACTTGAACCTGATTTTCTTCACATTTCTCTGAATTTGCCTTTCAAGTAATTTGTCTTCAAGGACGTTTTTCCCTCCTTCTTCTTCCTCATCTATCCACAGGTTCGGAAAAATATCTTCGATTTCCAGAGGCATTAAACCTGCAAACATGGCATTACGTGCATACTGTGTTGCCGTCGGAAGTATGCTGCAATAAATCTCTTCGTTTTCAATTTTGTAATAATCTTCTATCATCGGGATCATGGATCTCCACAGGTCATATCTCAGATTATCAATCAGAACAAAGCAGACTTTATGATTTTTTTCCAGCAATGGAAATACTTTCTGAGAGAAAATGCCAGTTGAAAATAAAGGTTTGCCAGCCTGATCCGAATTGAACCAGCCCGCATAATTTGTCTTTATAAATTTTGAGAAACCTTTGCTGGCTTCCGTCTTCTGCATCCGTAAAATTTCATTCATCCCGGCATTATTACCGATTGTCATTTCAAGTTGCCAGTGCGTCAGTTTTTTATAAATATCCACCCAGTCATTGAAGTCACGGGCGGAGTTAATAAGCAGGCTTATTTGCATAAAATCTGACTGGTATGCAGAGGTCGTCTTTTCCTGGATCAGTCTTCTTGTATCTATATTTTTTTTTATGGAAAGTAATATCTGTTTTGGATTAACAGGTTTAATCAGGTAATCATCAATCTTGGAACCGATAGCCTCATCCATAATATTCTCTTCTTCACTTTTTGTGATCATGACAACCGGGATGCCGGGATTGAAATTCTTGATCTGATTCAGTGTTTCAAGGCCGCTGATGCCTGGCATATTTTCATCAAGGAATACCAGGTCAAAACTTCTTTCCTTTACAAGAGTTATTGCATCTTCCCCGTTACTTGCTGTAACCACTTCATATCCTTTATTCTCAAGGAAAAGGATATGCGGTCTCAACAAATCGATCTCATCATCAGTCCACAATATGGAAATTTTCTTTTGCATCAGCTATGACTTTCCTTTTATCTTTTCGGCACAAAATTATGAAATTGAAGGGAACTACACTAAATAAACTGTGAGTTAAATGGGCTGTTGCGGCACAGCTGGATTTTCAGGATTTCGTTTGTAGTATTTATCAAAGAAAAGAAGGTACTTATTTGCCGTCTTATCCTGTAAAAGCGTCTGTGAATTTAAAGGAGATATAACAAACCTGGAATATCCGGTCCCTTTAACCAGAGCCATTATCCTTTCTCCTGTTGCTATTGTGTCATAATAATCCCAGGCTCTTTGCAGATCCTTGAATGACTTAACCAGGACAAGCCTTGAGTTATCACCCAGATTTTCGCTTACAACATCAAAGGTCAGTTTTGGAAACAGATCAAGATTGAAATTGATGATCTCGAATTTTAACTGGTTAATATCAATGGAACGGTTAACGATCATCCCGAAAAGATAAGTTCCGGAAGGATCATATGTATATATTTCTTCCGCTTCTTTCTTTTCAGTCTCAAGCTTAACTTCCGGATTATAATTTTTAATAAATGCAAGTATTTCATTCGCCTGCCGGGCAACATCATTTGAGGGGAACAGTACAGCAACCGAATCAAGCGCTTCAGTAAATAACATGATATCACTGGTATGTCCGATTGAAAGAACTTTGAGAAAAAAGAACTGCGGGATCAGCTCATTACCCTTGAATTTCTCAAGAGCATAGTCTGCATCGTTCATTACCCTGTAATAATCTCCCTGTTTATAATGATCATATGTTGCCTCATAGAATCTGTTGACTTCATTTTCCTTCTCAAGGAGTTCATTAATATAGTTAGGATTCGTTAATACCTGGGCTATCTGGCTTTCCGGGTATTCCCTGATGATTGCGCTTTTATAAAAGTCTGATGATGCCTGATCGTTGAGTTCATTATATATCAGGTATAAATTATAATATGCCGGCAGGGTAAAATCGCTTACCGGGTATCTGTTTAACAGGTTCTTATAGGTATCAATTGCTTTCTGCTGATCCTTCAGGTCATTTTTATATACCGTACCTGCATTAAACATGCATTCTATTATTTTGCTGTTGGAAATAGCTATCATAGAATCCGTCAGCGGGATATCCTGCAAATAAAATTCCCTGGTTTTGTTGCTGAGGACCGGCCTCTGGGCTCCTTCTGTAACCGTACTGTCAGATGCTTCAGCCTCCATATCGCTGAATGATGTTTCACTTTTGTTTTTCCTTCTCCAGTTATCTTCCAGTTTACGTGTCCCCCATTTCATCTTAAATTCCGGCTGGCCAAACGATTTGGCTGCATCATTATAAAAATACCACTTCCCTTCCGATGCACCCGTTTGCTCCCTCGACCTGCTGGTTTCACTCAGCATCATCCGGTTAAACTGTTCATCCTGCATACCCTGCATTTCCGACATCTGAGCCAGCTGTTCTTCGCGGCGAACCCTTGCAATTATGCTATCAATAATAACATATCTGTCTGATTCACTCATCGCAGCCAGTCTCTGCACACTGTCCTCAAATTGTATAACAATCAAATTCTCAACCAGGCTGGACAGACTTCTGGATTTTGTCATAACATCCACATAATTATGATAATCCGGTGTGAGTGAAACTATGGCGCTGTCATAATACAGCTTTGCAGACTGGTAATTCTGCCTGTCATAAAATAACTCAGCCAGCGTCAGGCAGGATTTTGTTTTCTGCTGGAGATTGGTTAAACTCTTTGCTGATGAAAGCTTGTAATAAGAAATAGCTTCCTCGGTTTTTCCTTCCCTCATGTAAATATTGGCAAGCGCGAAGTAGATCTGATCCTGGTATTCTTTGTTTTTCTCATCCTTCAGCATCTTGTTGAGTTCAGCTTTAATTTCGCGGCTCTTATCCACTCCCTCCACAAAAACACTGGCCCTGTTTATGCGTGCATTAAAACTCATTTCATACGGAGGATTCATCTTAATAACCTGCTGGTAGTAACTTGATGCTGCCTCCCGGTTATCCACCTCCTGATTCAACTGTCCGAGAATAAAAGCATACCTTATCCTTGTTTTCTTTTTCTTTACATTTTCCAGGGCAGTATTCAACGGACTGATGGCATCAGCATAATCTTCCTGCTGCATCCTCAGATCTGCAATTGTGGCATACAGATCTGCATATAATTTCTTTGGAACCTTTTCATCTGATGTCAACAGATCAAGAATTCTTTCTGATTCCTTATATTCTTTGGTCTGGTTATATGCCCTGGCAAGCCATATCTGGGTCTCATAAATTATATCTTCATAAGGATATTCAGTAAGGATAAACTTGTAAGTCTGAATCGCAAGCTCAAATTCGTTCCTGTAAAGATATGCCTTCCCCATTGCCAGATAGTTATTATCCACCCACTTATTATACTCTTTCCTGGCATAAAATGCTTTTTGCTTCTCAGTCTGAGGGCCATTTTTATATTCCGGCTTGGCAGTGATTGAATGAAGCGTAATTACTTTGGTCGCCTTTGAGATCGCAGTCTCCATGTCGGGGGCAATAGACTGGGCTATGGATGGCTCATCATAGGTAAAAATCGACAGGATCCGGGTATAATCATCAACATATGCTTCCTGGGCTCTTTTAACGCCTCTCTTGAAGCTTTCCGATCCATTGAAAAAAATATTATAATTTGCCGTAAGGTTATGGTAGGAACGTGTGATCAGAGTGTTTTTCTCCGTGGAGCAACCTGTCAGCAAACCAATTATAACCAGTACAAAAAGTCTGTATGTAGATATTTTACGAAACAAGACTCGATCAGTAAATTCATAGAATAAACTGAATTTTCAGGAACATATTTTGCAGAATGAATAAATGTTATTCTACAGCAACCAGATCTGTTATTTCCGGTACTTCTTTCCGCAATGCCTGTTCAACACCAGCCTTAAGGGTCTGGTAACTGAACGGACAGCCCTGACAGGCCCCGTGCAGCTTGACCTTCACTACCATTTCGTCGGTAATTTCTTCAAGCGTGATATCTCCTCCATCTGCTTCCAGATACGGACGAATCTTATTCAGCGCACTATTTACCCTTTCAAGCATCAGCTTTTTTTCTTTTTCGCTCATTGAATTAAATATTAAACTACTAATGTATAATCTCCACCTTCGATGTAGGCGGCAGATTTTTATTTCTTTTATTTACTTCTTCGGCTAATCTGTCGGCCAGGCTTAAAAATGCTTTTCCAACTACTGAGTCCTGATTAAGAACCGGCGGATTACCCCTGTCGCTGTCTTCACAAATACTCTGAACGAGCGGGATCTGGCCGAGCAGGGGAACATTAAGTTCTTTTGCCAGGTTCAGGCATCCGTCGCGTCCGAATATATAATACTTTTTATCTGGTAATTCATCAGGAGTGAACCACGACATATTCTCAATCAGACCTAAAACCGGGACATTGATCTTATCGCTTCTGAACATATTCACTCCTTTAAGAGCATCTGCCAGCGCTACTTTCTGCGGTGTTGAAACAATAATTGCTCCGGTAACCGGCACTTCCTGAACCATGGTAAGATGAATATCACTTGTGCCCGGCGGCAGATCAATAAACAGCCAGTCCAGTTCGCCCCAGTCAGTCTGCCCGATAAACTGCCTCAGGGCATTGCTTGCCATCGGGCCTCTCCAGATCACCGCATCATTCGGATCCACAAAAAAACCTATTGAAAGCATTTTTACACCATAACTCTCAACAGGCATCATAACCTCTTTGTTATTGTGAAATAAAACATCCGGTTTCCTTCCTTCTGCATTTAACATTTTAGGAATGGAAGGGCCGAATATGTCAGCATCGATCAGTCCGGTCTTTGCACCTTTCATGGCGAAGGCAACTGCCAGGTTAGCCGCAACGGTAGATTTCCCGACGCCGCCTTTGCCAGATGCCACCGCAATTATGTTCTTAATGCCGGGCAAAACAGGTTCCTTCGCTGCTATTTGTTCTGCTTTAACACTGATATTGCCCTCCACCTTCGCATGCTTTCCGATATAAGTCCGGATGGCTTTAACAGCAGCTTTGCGGATAGATGAAACAAACGGATCATTCGACCTCTGAAAAACCAGGCTGAAACTGATCTTGTCTCCTTTAATAATAATATCATTAACCATATTCAGAGATACAATATCCTGGTTTTTTTCAGGATGCTTTACCCGCTTCAGCGCATCAATAACCTGTTGTGATGTAATACTCATAAATTCAAAAGAAAGCACAAATATAGGATTATTTCAGAACAGTATTTTTATTTAGATTAATTCTTTTGAAGGATCCCAGAAAATCTTATCTAAATCAACCACCTTATCATCTTCAACCCTGATTCCTTCACTTTCCAGTAATTCCTTCATTACTTTGCTTCCCCCGAAATGATGCTTGCCTGTCAGCATTCCGTTCCGGTTAACCACACGGTGAGCCGGGATGAAGCTCTCCTCAAAATGTGACTGGTTCAGGGCCCAGCCGACCATTCTCGCTGAAAGGGCTGTTCCAAGGTATCTTGCTATAGCACCATATGAAGTGACCCTGCCATACGGAATAAGCTTTGTGACTTCATGCACCCTTGTAAAAAATCCGTCATCATTATCCGGCCGGCGGTTCTTCGATCTTTTTGTCATGATTAAAACTGAATGAAAGGTAAAAGATGTTCATTCCTTTATCAAGGAACTGGTTCTCATAATAAGTTTTGATATCTTTTGCAGCACCTGTAATATCCGATCTGTACAGGTCTTCAGTCTCACGCCGGATCTTGAATTCATTATAAAGTACCAGTTTTCTTGTATATTCAAACAGACTCCTGTTGTCAGTTTTCAAATGAATAATTCCGCCATCTGCGAGAAATTGCCTGTACATTTCCAGGAACACCGGGCATGTTAGCCGTTTCTTATTCCTCCTCTTCTTTAATTGCGGATCGGGAAAGGTAAGCCAGATTTCATTTATCTCATTCCTAGCGAAGAATGAAGTTATAATTTCAATATGCGTTCTTATGAAAGCAACGTTTTTAAGGTCGTGATCGATCGCATACCTGGCACCCGTCCAGATTCTTGCTCCTTTAATATCCATCCCGATAAAATTTACGGATGGATATCGTTCCGCCAGGCTGACTGTATATTCTCCCTTGCCGCACCCCAGTTCCAGGACAACAGGATAATCATTCCGGAAATAATTTTCGCGCCACTTTCCTTTTAGGCAATATGAATCCCTGAATATTTCATTAAAACCGGGCTGAAACACATTTCCAAATGATTTCAACTCGG
>JBGPAO010000192.1:0-6613 GCA_041480755.1 Bacteroidia bacterium | reverse complement strand
TTGCAAGTCCATCCGAAGTAGTATAAGTCTTCCAATTAGTACCATCAAATTTTGTAACACCAAACTTAGTTCCAAACCATTTATTCCCTGAAGAATCTATAGCAATTGCATGAACATCATCATTGTATAAAGTGGTTGAAGTTGATTCAACTGTGTAATTGGTAAAAGTTTGTGCATTAACCTGGTTTATGAATAAAAACAGGTAAACCAACAAAAGAATAGTTGATTTTTTCATATCAAATGGTATATTTGGCAACCTTTTGACAAGCTTATAATAACTTATCTCATTAGATCTGATTATTTCAGTAAAATCATCTTCTCAACCTTCCTGTCTTGCCCTGCTTTCAATTCATACAAATAAATCCCCGGAGACATTCCTTCAGCCTCCCATTCAACCTCGTACCTGCCGTTGAATTGTCTTTCTTTGACCAGAGTTGCTACTTTACGGCCAGTAAGATCATAAATACTTAATTCAACCTCACAGGTTGCAGATAAATGATAACTAATAACAGTATTTGAACTGAATGGATTCGGGTAGTTCTGATATAGTGTAATATCCTCCGCCAGATAATCATTGTATTGAATATTCGTGTGGACATTACTTTGCAATGGAGTGGTAATATCAAATTCATACCAGTTTTCTGAACCATCAATATACCTGCCATAAGAAATATCAGTTTTTTGCCCGGTATAGGTAAGTGAATCAATAAAGACAGCTTTATTCTCAAGGATCTGTGCCAATCCGATCTGTTCACCTTCCTGCGCAAGTTTAAAACTCAGGTGAAGAACGCCCTGATCCGGCTGTCCATCAGCCCAGAAAAGAATAAATCCACCGGCAGGAATAGTGGTGAGTTCTGAGGCATATATTGGTATCTGATGTTTACAGGGATTATTAAGATTATCGGTGATGTACAATCCGCCCAGATTTACAGGTCTATCATTGCTGTTATAGAATTCAATCCAGTCATCATATTCGTTATACTCATCACAGTAAGCACTGTTATTACTTGATAAAAATTCATTGATATAAATACCTTCAATTTTAACTGAATTATTAGCTGTCCCGGGAGTGCCTCCATCAATATAACTGCTTCGCCAGCTGCCAGAAACCATATTTTCCAGGGCCGTATTATGTAATTCAAGCGAAGGGCCATGCCCATCAGGCTCCAGGGGCCACCAGAACCTGCTGTTATAATTAACAAAATCGATAATATCTCCCTGGTTGTTTTTAAGCAGAACACTTCCAGCCCCATTCGGTAAATTTCCATTTTCCCATTGAAAGACTTTATATCCATGCCCCTGGTATATATTCTTATCCCTGGCAACCAGAAATACCTCTCCCATTAAAATGACTTCGTCTGTAAATGTGTAATCAATATCACCTGCCAGCTGAAATCCATTTATATTGATTGATGAAGAACCGGCGTTAACAAACTCAATGAATTCATAGTTATCACCCTCAGCAGGATTATAATGAATTTCATTTATTAAAAGATTAACCTGGTTTTGCTGGTCAAAAGGGTAGGCTCCTATATCCGGAGGTGAACCATCAGGATCTGCCGGCAATGACGGGTTGCCGCTGTTAATTGCAGGGGAATACTCTGATAAATACAGATTATTTATAAACCGGGGATCATCGTAAATATTATGTAATCCTACCGGCACATCCGTATTCGAGAGTGAAAATGAAACATCAGCGTTTGATAATTCATCAACATACACAGCAGCGTTTTTGCTGTATGCAAATATGCAGTTCACAACGTCTGCATCCCCACCGCCACGCCCAATAGTTTTTTCAAAACATGCTATACCATACTGGTTTGCGTAAAATGTGTTATTTTCAATGTATCCATACGAACCTAAATCTTTTATCCCGATACCCTGTCCGCAATTGGCAAAAATATTTCTTTTAATAACCGCAGTTGAGCCACTTCCTATTGATACGCCTTTATCATTGATGTTATAAACAATATTATTTTCAATCAGGATATCCTTCGAGCCCTCGCCTAAATCTATCGCGTCACTATTAAACCCGTAAAAATTATAAATCCTGTT
Source organism: Bacteroidia bacterium (assembly GCA_041480755.1). Lineage (GTDB taxonomy): Bacteria > Bacteroidota > Bacteroidia > Bacteroidales > SM23-62 > LJUQ01. The sequence goes on along the minus strand of JBGPAO010000192.1, from coordinate 4,558 downwards.
CCCACGGATTATTCCATTTGATAACTGGCCAATATCAATGGCATCGAAATCAGTATTAGCGTTCCCCATTAAATCACAGTTCTCAATTACTATTGATCCAGTATTCTTAACAGTAATCAGGTCACTTGTCGCATCAGTATACAATCTACATCCGCTTATTGATACATTTCCGTATTGCACAAATACGGGAAATATGACATTTTCAACTGTAATGTTCTTCAATGAAAAATCAGAATTGTATCCTGATATGGCTGATTTATCACGGGTAAAGTCGCGTCCTTCAGTAGCACCTATAATTTTCACATTTGATATAACGGATGAATCGGTAGCGTTTATAAAGCACAGAGCTCCCCAATTCTGCGAGTATTCATTTGGTGATATTTTAACAGGATTTTCCTCAGTACCTGTTATGATCAGTTTGCCGTACACAATTATACAGGCATCTTCAGGCATCCGGACCTCAACACCATCTTCAATTGTCAGGGTAGTATTTGAATCAACGATTATGTCATTAATTGCGTAATAGGGTGAATTGTTTTTAATCAACACTGTATCCGAAGAAATGTGAGTAGGAATAGTATTTATCGATACAGTATCGAACACAGCTGCAACGGTTAAATAATCCCCATTTAAAATAATATTTACCAGATCCAGACTGTCTTCTTCAATACCTTCCCATTTCACAAACCGGTAACCCACTTTAGGGATGGCCTTTAATTTAACCGGTATATCCCTGAAATATATTCCTGAAGAATTTTTGTCTCTTAATTCTGCATCATTAATCCGTACGCTCCCCATGCCAGGATCTTTAATAACCAGGTTAAGTATTGATGAACCGCTTAAATGAAAATAATCAATGATATGCTGTCGCTGGTTGGAGGGGCGATTCCTTGCAAAGTTCTTCATTACCTCAACATTGCTTAACCAGGTACTGTAATTTGGAATAGGATATCCATAGTAAAACTCTCCGTCTTTCCATCTTTCAATATGCCGGGGCATTTCAGCGCTTATTCTTTTCTGGAGCTTATTAATCGTATAGACAACCGTATCCGGGAAAAATATTGTATTCATGTAGCTGGCAAACCGCTGGATGAATTTGGTTTTAAACTCATCGTTCTGAAGAAGCTTCCTGAAAATAAGAGTTGACCATTCAGGAGCTTTATATGAACCTGTGTTTGAAGATGTAGCCCATTCAAGAGTGTTGTTGGTATACCCTGTTGAATTTTGATTCGGCATGCCAAATCCAAAATCCAGATCATGCAAGATCCATCTCCATTTCCTGTTTTCTTTTCTTTCACGCCACATTCTTATATTCTGATCCGGCCAGAAAACATTATCATAGAAAATTTCGCATATCTGGTAATTAATATATTCATCTATATCCATCCATGTTTCTATGAACCTGTAATTTTCTTCCGCTGACAGATCATTTGATTCAAAGTATTCATAAAATAAATTATAGTTGTCGGCATTACCATTCATGACTGTCGGCACGATGTTCATTTCATATTCGATCAGGTCTATGTCGTCAGGATTCAGATTGTACATGGTGGCTATATAATCACTGTTTATTTTATCCCTGATATTATATATTCCCCAGTATTCCCCATTCAGAAAGACGACTGCAGGCAGATAAGCCTGGCAGTCAATGTCTATTTTATTCAATACCAGTGTATGCTGGAGGGCATCCCTGAAAAAAGTACTCCGGTTATCAGGGACTCCTGAATTACGCAGATAAAGAGATTTGAAAGTATTCAATTCTCTTTCAGGGAATATCTGATAGTTTATTTCGGTAGTGCCATACCTCTCTCTTGCATTGATTGTAAATGATACCTGGGGATAAAAAAGAGAAGCCTGGCCGGTTAAAGTTAAACCGGCATTTAAGCTAAACTCCGGAGCATTGTTTGTTTTAAAAAATTCAAAAGTTATGGGGATTTCCCTGTCCTTCATTCTATTTGTATAAATCCCGATCTTATCATCCCACAGGGCTTCAGGCTGAGCTGTAATGGATATAACAGGCAGCGAAATAGGTTCATTAATAAAATAGGTCCTGTTAATTATGCTTCCGGGTAGCTTACCTTCCTCAAAAATTCTTGCTTTGATAACAGTTGTTTCTGTAATATTTACAGAAGTATCAAAGGTTTCAGAGGAACTTCCCGGTTTTGAGCCGTTTAACGAGTATTTAATATCAGCTCCCTCTGAATTTGAATTAACACTAATTGGCAGGCTGCCTGTATAAAACCCACTTTCTTTCGAAAAACCAGGGCTTTCGGCATATTGTGTATTCAATGTTCCTGCCGTACTATTTGAAGCTTCCGGTGTTGGTTCACCAAAATACAGCCAGTTGTCCGATCCATCAGGTACACGCCCCATTGAAACATCATCCAGTTGTAAGCCAAAACTGACTGAATCTACAAGTATTCCATCCGGTCTATACAAACCAATATACTCCCCTGCCTGGCTCAGCTTAAAATTCAGGTGATAATATTTAGTGGTAAAATACAACCGTTCATTATTCGGACCCGTCCAGGATCGCCAATACGTATTACCGGGCATATCATCATATCCATCAGCCCAGAATCTCAAAAATCCCCTGGCCTTAATGATGGTTCCTGGGGGAATCTTCCATCTGAAAGGATTATCCTTATTATCTGTAAGATAGTTTCCGCCAATATCTATATCAACATCCTCAGCATTGTATAGCTCAATCCAATCGGAATAATCATCAAAGTCAACAATATCGGCATCAACAGATACATTTGATGCAAGAAACTCATTAATGTATATATGAGGATTATCCTGGGCTGATAAGGTGCCAGAAAGAAACAAACCAAATGCTATAATTAACTGGTTTTTCAAAAGGATTAATATCTTCCAGATATTCCTTTACATGACAATGATCTTTCCATTATATACTGCACCTGACTGCCTGATCCTCACAAAATAAACTCCTTTTGCATAGCCTGATAAATCGATTTGCTTTATGAAAGGATCCATGTTGTTTTTATATTCCTTCCTGTAAATTAACTGACCGGAAACAGTTAGAAGTTCAATTATTGTTTCCTCTTCATCTGTGTTGCTGATTTCAATATTAATTATGTCGGCAGCGGGATTCGGATAAACAGATATCATGTTACCAGATTGTATATTAAATACATCTGTAATTACATTTACATTTAAATTGTATTTATCGCCTGTACCGCAGTTATTTCTTACAGAAACTGAAATTGTTTGATTGCCAGACGATTTCCAGACAACAGTAACAGTGTCACCATAATCATTAATTTTACTTCCACCAGAAACTTCCCAATTATAGCTGAGTGCACCTGATACCTGTGGTATTGCATAATTACAAGTATCATCAATAACTGGATTTATTTCTCCTGTTATTGTGTCAGGTGATGGTTTTGAATTAACTGTTACTTCCAGCTGTCTTTCTGTACCAGCACCGCAACTATTGAGAGGTTTAACCGTTATCGTCTGGTCACCTGCCAAATCCCAGGTTACAAAGATGCGATACGTGGTGTCATTTCCAGAAATTGACCCCCCGGTTATTGTCCATGAATATGTCACCCCTGGTTTGTTGGTAACAGTATAAGTTTTCGTCTCTTCTGTGCAGACTGTTGTAATGCCAGAAATTGTGCTCGGTCGCGATGGTACTGATTTAACTAAAACCGGCAATGATCTTGTCCTACCACTCCCATAACTGTTAGAGGGGGTGACAGTTATATACTTATTACCTGCTGTATTCCAAATTATATTAATGGAATTTGAAGTATCAATTCCAGAAACTGTCCCCCCTGTTACTTTCCATGAATATTTCACTCCCGGCTCGTTTATTACACTGTAAGTCTCTGTGGCTTCTGCACAGGTAATGCTATTGCCGGAAATACTACTTGGCTGGGGTGGTAAATATCTATCTGGTATTGCTTCTGCATATCCGATACTGCCGGTTCCTTCTGTTTTGCTACCACCGTACCACATCTTATATTTTACCCCGGAACTATCCATTACAGACATAGTTAAAATTGATCTAGAATCCCAGGTTCCCGATCCTCCTCGACTCATAACTGGATTAAAAGGAGATTTTGTCCATTTACTCCCATCCTTGGATGTGGCATAACCGATCTTCATTAGAAAATAATCACCACCGGAGTACCACATATGATAGATAGTATCGTCAAATACAACAGACGGAATTTCCACTCTTGGATAATCCCAGTTTCCGACGGTTCCAATAGTAAGAACAGGATTTGAAGGATCTTTTGTCCAGGTCAGGCCATCGGGGGAAGTGGCATGACCCATGCGAACCCCGTTTGCACCATCCCAGGCTGAATACCATAGATGGTATTGGGTGCTATCATATAATACTGATCCTGTATGAACCCATGCATAATCCCAGGCTCCAACCGATCCCCTTGGCAGAACGGGATTATTTGGATCTTTAGTCCAGGTGATACCATCCGGGGAGGTGGCGTGACCAATCTGAAAATCATAATTATTAGCCACACCTCTGTGGCCAACATACCACATATGGAACATGTCACTTATAACAATC
>JBGPAO010000191.1:0-6632 GCA_041480755.1 Bacteroidia bacterium | reverse complement strand
TATTCCAGTATTCCAGTATTCCGGTATTCCGGTATTCCGGTATTCCGGTATTCACTCGCCCCTTCGCTCCCTCTCCCCCTCACTCTTTCCCTCTTTCCCTTCTTCCTATCCCCGCACAATATATTTAATAAGGTTTCCGAGTTTTGGTTTCTGACCCTGCATAAGGATGCATGTCCGGAAAATTCGCCCCCCGGCCCAGACTGATAACACACTAAATAAAATTACTCCGACAAGCCCTAAAACCGGCTGCCAGACGGGAATTGATACGGGGGTCGCCATCCTGAGAAGCATCAGTAAGGGAGTAAAAGGCGGTAATAATGATAAAATGGTGGAAAAATTGCTTAAAGGTTCCTGAATAACAGGCATCATAATGAACAGCGGTAGTATAATCGGGAGCATGGCAGGAAACTGCAATGACTGGGCGTCTTTATTGTCATTACATGCAGAACCCAGAGCCGCCATACCTGATCCGACCATTACTATATTGAGGATCAGAAATACAAAAAACCATGGTATAATTTTAAATGGTATCATATTCCCAACTCCCAACTGGCTGGCCATAATGATTCCTCCAATTACGTATACTGCTGATGCTGTAAGCGAGACTGCTATACTTCCAAGTATCTTTCCCATCATAAACTCGAAAGGCGTGACTGATCCTAATAAAACTTCAGCTATACGGTTCATTTTTTCTTCCATTACTGCAGTCAGGAGAGGTATGGCACTCATCATGAGCATCATAAACATAAGAAAAACCATAATGTAAGGGATGATGATCGTTTCAGCAACACCTATTTTCCTGGCGTCCTGCATAGCACCGGTTTTTTTATCAACTGAAATCAGGCCCAGACCCTCCAGGTTGATCCAGTTGAAAAGGTCATTGACTGATTTATCGTCAATGTTCAATTCTTTTATCCTGAGCTCTCTGATCCTGTTATTGATCGATCCGGAGAACCAATCCCGGACAACATCCAGTGCAGAATTCTCAGAGTAATATTTTATACTGGATTTAACTGGATCTTCGGCCGGATGAAGGATCTCAGGACCAATTTCAATGAATGCATGCAATTTTTTGCTGCGGACTTCATTCGAAAGATCAAGCTTCTGCTGAAAAATATCAGATGTATCCGGATTAATGAATTCAACATAATAAGCCGGCTTTACCTGTTCACCAGTTTCCGGATTATAAATTTCTGATTTATTCCTCTCCTCAACTGCCCGGGTAAGATATTCAGTCATTAAACCTGAATGATCAATAACAGCAATATGTTTATCAGACAGATCAACTTTATCTTTCATAAGGGCGAAAACAATTCCACTGCCTCCCATGAAAACCGGAGCCAGCAACAGGCCAATTATAAAGCCTTTTGTACGAACAGCTGTATTATACTCCCTTTTGGCAAGAATAAGTACTTTACGCATCTTTTTATTCGGTTTTTTCCGGACCTGCGATCCGGATGAATATGTCATTCAATGAAGGCTTGGTCACCTCAAAACGATAAACCCGGGTCCGGTTCATAATTTCCGAAATTATTTTCTGAGTGTCGGAATTTTTACTGATCCTGATCTCCTGCATCTGTCCAAAATCATTGATCTTTTCAATCCCCTCGATATCTTGCATAGCCGATGATCCTTTTTCAGCCTGGATTCTGATCGTATCGGATCCGTATTTTTCCTGGATTGATAAAAGAGTGCCATCAAGGACTTTTTTACCCTTATAGATCATAAAGATGTAATCACACATTTTTTCTGCCATGCTCATATCATGGGTACTGAAAATAATTGTAGCTCCACCCTGCTGCAATTCAAGAATCGCTGACCTCAGTATTTCTGAATTTACAGGATCAAGGCCGCTGAATGGTTCATCCAGGATAATCAATCCAGGCCGGTCAATAATGGTGACGATAAACTGCAATTTCTGGCTCATGCCCTTGCTCAGAGTCTCCACCTTTTTATCTGAATATTCATACAGATCAAGTTTTTTTAGCCAGTAAGTGATCTCATGGTTCAGATTTTTACCATTTTTAAGTTCACCATGAAATCTGAGGAGTTCTTTAACCTTCATTTTCTTATACAAACCTCTTTCCTCCGGCAAATATCCAACATTATCAATACGGGCACCTGTATGTTCCTTTCCGAATATTAATAGTTTTCCAGCATCGGGATAAAGTATGTTCATTATCATCCTGATTGTTGTTGTTTTTCCCGAACCATTAGGGCCGATAAAACCATATACACTTCTTTCGGGAACATTAAGGGAAAGGTTATCAACGGCCACCAGCCCATTGAATTTTTTCGTTATACCCTGTAGTTCAATTGGATTCATTGAAATTTAATGTTCTGGCATTTATTCTAAAATTAATAAATTATCAATCCAATATTCTCTATTTTTTGCAGATATCGAAAAATACCAGGATAATTATAATTGCTTTAAATTTTCGGTTAAAACCAGGATTTTTCTATCATAAATACAATAATTTATTTATTTTCACTTTCAATATTTTCAGATTAATTTTAGATCGGCTTACAATCATATGAGAATTCAAAATAATTACTAAAGTTGTCTTAATACATATTAAAGAGCTTATAATATGACAAACGGAATTAAAACCTATTCAAACTGGCAGCTTACTTCACTGGTCACCTTACGAGTGGCCCTTGGCTGGAATTTTTTCTATGAAGGACTGGCCAAGCTAATCGATCCTGATTGGTCGGCCATAGGGTATCTGTTAGACTCAAAGTGGATCTTTGCGGGGATCTTTCATTCTATGGCATCAAATCCAACTATCTTATCAGTTGTTGATTTTATAAATATATGGGGATTAATATTGATCGGACTGGGACTTATGCTGGGATTTCTGGAAAAAATTTCCGCGATTGCAGGTATGGTTCTCCTCGGATTTTATTACCTCAGCCACCCTCCTCTTGCAGGACTTGGATACATTATACCAAGCGAAGGCAATTATCTCATTGTAAATAAAACACTAATTGAATTTTTCGCCATGTGGGTTCTTTATCACTTTCCTACCGGCAGGGAGATTGGACTTGACCGTTTTGTTTTTTGGAAATACGTGCAGAAATAATTTTTAAGATTCTATCTATGGAAGCAAATAATAATAAAAACAAATCAAAGATCGGACGCAGGGATGTTCTGAAAGGCCTTGCAACTGTTCCATTCCTTGGGGCATTACTTCTGGCCTGGTGGAACAAGCGCCGTAAGGATCATTACCTGAATGAGAATATATTTAACGAAATTAAGGTCAGCACAAAAGCACCTGAAAGCGGACCGGCAATCCCTAAAGACAAAAAAATAAGGTTAGGTATTATTGGATTTGGTATCCGGGGTGAACAACTTATGAGAGCTGCCGGATTTGCTGTGCCTGATGTAATTGATGAATGGAAACAAGGAGCATTGGACAATTCAGAAGATACAAGATATGAGGATTATTTGCAGCAGGAAGATCTTAATATCGAATTGAATGGTATTTGTGATGTTTATGATGTCCATGCAGAAAGGGTTCTATTGGCATCAGGTAACATTGCCAGACAGGGAAGCGATGCAAAAATAACGCCTGCGGCAAAAAGGTACCGGAATTATAAGGATCTGATTCAGGCCAGTGATATTGATGCTGTGATTATTGCCGCACCTGACCACTGGCATGCCCGTATGGCTATTGATGCTGCGATGGCAGGCAAACATGTATATTCTGAAAAGGGTATGACCCGGACTGAGGAAGAGGTATATGAAATGGTTGATGCTATTAAGAAAAGCGGGATTTGTTTCCAGCTGGGGCATCAGGGCAGGCAGACAGCAAGTTATATCAAGGCAAAAGAAGTTATCAGGCAAAATATATTGGGACCGATTACACTTATTGAGGTCACCACTAACCGGAATTCCCCCAACGGTGCATGGGTGTATGATATCGATAAGGGGGCCGGGCCGCATAATATAGATTGGGATCAGTTTACCGGTTCCGGACCTAAACGGCCATTCAGCCTGGAGAGATTTTTCCGCTGGAGATGCTGGTGGGATTATGGCACAGGATTATCCGGAGACCTGCTTACGCATGAATATGATGCAATGAACCAGATACTCGACCTGGGCATACCTCATTCAGTTGTTTCCTCAGGAGGCATTTATTATTTTAAGGATGGCAGAGAAGTTCCAGACACGTTCCAGGTAACCTGTGAATACCCTGAACGGAACCTGACATTTCTTTACAGTGCTACTCTTGCCAGTAACCGGGCCCGCGGAAAGGCAATAATGGGACATGATGCACATATGGAGGTGGGAGAAATGCTTACCGTATGGGCTGACTATGAATCCACAAGATTCAAAAAAATGATTGAGAACGGTACTATACAAACTGATATTCCGCTGTTCTCCTTTATTCCGGGAAGAAAAAAAGTTGATGCCCTGGCGACCGCAACTGAAAAATATTTTGCGGGGAGAGGATTACTCTATACTTACAGGGATGGTGTAAGGGTTGATACCACCCATCTTCATATCAAGGAATGGCTGGATGGTATACGTTCCGGCCGGAAGACCAGCTGTAATATTGAAAGGGGATTTGAAGAGGCTATTACTGCTCACATGGCAACGATTTCATATCGTGAAAACAGAAAGGTATTCTGGGATCCTGTGAATCAGAGGATTGTGTAAGAAGCAGGGAGCAGGGGGCATGCATGTTAATGTTCGATAATTATTACCAGATATTATGAAAAAAATCCCAGGTCTGATTACAGTAATCTTACTGACACTGTTATTTGGCTGTGATGATCAGGAGAAGCCCAAACCTTCTGCATCCATTGCCGGAAATACAGTTAAAGCTATATATATTGACGAAAACGGTATTAAATGGTTTGGTACAGAAAATGGAGTTTCATGTTTCGATAATGAAAACTGGACAACTTATACAACAAAAGACAAACTGGCCAATAACTCTGTAAATGATATCGCTTACCAGATGAGCCATTGGGGGCCTGAAATATGGCTTGGCACAAATGCAGGTGCCAGTGTGTTTGCCATTGAGCTGGACGCTGTAACCTCTGCTACTTCATACACTTCGGCAAATTCAGGATTAACGGGAGATACTGTCCGGACAATTGCTCTGGATACCGCAAATACACGCTGGTTCGGAACAAATGAAGGGATAACTGTTTTTGCTGGTTCTGCCTGGGAAACGACCAGTAATAGCGGGGTACTGAAAGATAATCCAATATCCGGTATCGAAACCGATCCTTTTGGCCATGCATTTGTCACCCTTAAAGGGAAGGGTGTCGCTGTCATGGAATATATCGATGCCATTTCAACTGTTACTTATTATGAAATTCCATGGAGTCCTCTTCCTTCGGCAAATGTCTTCTCAGTATATGTTGATGAAAATGGATATCAATGGTATGGTACTGATAGCGGTGTGGCCTATCATTACAGTATTGAGGCAAAACAGGACTGGGATCTATTTACTGTGGATGATGGATTAATAAGCAATGTCGTTATTTCAATCCAGGGTGCAGGAACTGGTGATATCTGGTTTGGAACACCAGATGGCGTATCAAAATTTGACGGACAGAACTGGACAAATTATACTGTTAATGATAGCCTTGCCGGAAATACAGTTTATGATATTACATTCGACAAAGATGGATCAGTCTGGTTCGGAACAGATAATGGTGCTTCCAGGTTTGATGGTATGACCTGGACAACCTACAGGAAAAAATAAAGCTATAATTCCCTTACCCAGATATTCCTGAAACTTACCGGATTTCCGTGATCCTGCAATAATAATGGCTGTTTCAGGTCGTGCGCTATATATTTAGGCAGGCCAATATATTCTGTAGCCCCCTGAAGTATAACATGATTAAGGACAAGGACCCCATTATGCAATAAGGTAATAGTAGCCGGAGCAAAGAGAGTCCCATTATCATTAAAGCGGGGAGCCATAAAAATTATATCATATGTCTGCCATTCACCTGTTGGTTTGCAAGCGTTCACAAGTGGTGCATATTGCTTATATATCGATGCTGTCTGCCCGTTAACGTATGTTGTATTGGTATAACAGTCCAGAACCTGGATCTCATATCTTTTCTGAAGATATACTCCACTATTGCCATGGTCCTGACCATCTCCCTTTGCTTCGAAGGGTGCCCTCCATTCAATATGAAGCTGAACATCTCCAAAGGATTGTTTTGTCTGGATTGAACCCATATCAGGTATAACAGTAAAGCACCCATCCTTTACCTTCCATTGTGCCGGGCCTCCTTTTTCACTCTCCCACTTTGAAAGATCTTTCCCATCGAAAAGAATAATAGCATCTGAGGGTGCTGCGGTTCCTTCACCTGGTGTGACTTTAGGGGGGACAGGTTCCCACTTTTCAGTTAATCCCGGTTTCCATTCCTGTGAGAAAGCCAGTATTCCAGATGCCAGGAGATATACTAAACAGGCTGGTTTGATAATAAGATTTGATCTATTCATGATATTTAGATTAGATTATTGTTTGTATTTAAGCTGTCACCGATTAACAATCGATGGTTGACTAGTACTTTGGTAATTTATAGGGTTCCCTGTAAGAGTGAGTAAGCATTGCTGTCGCCAAATGATCATAACCAGGATAGGCTGAAAAATATTATTT
>JBGPAO010000190.1:0-6643 GCA_041480755.1 Bacteroidia bacterium | reverse complement strand
TTAAATGTCTCAAATGCCTTAAAAATTTCAAGAAAGAAATGACTTAAAATTCTATCATAGCCTTCATGACACCATCTTTGTAATCCGCGACAAGGTCGAAAGCCTCCCTTGACCGGTCAAAAGGAAATCTGTGTGTAACAAGTTTATCAACATTGATACGGCCGCTGCTGATCATGTCTACAGCGGGCTTAAAACATTCGTTTTGCCTGCGGACATTCTGCAGGGAAAGTTCTTTCCGCCTGATAATGTCTGCAGGGAATGACCAGTTGTCAAATTCAGGAATTCCGACAATCATTATCCTGCCTCCCGGCTTAACAAGTCTGACTGCCTGATCCATCGCTTCCTGCTGTCCACAGCATTCAAATATCGCATCCAGTAAAAGGGGTTCCATGTCTGATATCTTTTCCACAATATCCTCATGATCTATATTCCCTGTCCAGAATGCCCCAGCGTCTGAAGCAATCTTGAGACGCTTATCAATCCTGTCAGTGACATACACCTTTTCAATCCCTTGAGAGACTGCAGGAATAAGAACACTCATACCAATTGGTCCACAGCCCAGAATGCCGATTTTTTTCCCGGCCAATGAACTACTGTACAACTTTAATGCATAAATGCCTATTGATAATGGTTCTGCCAGCGCTGCCTGGTCAAAGCTCATGGTGTCCTGAATCGGATAACAATTTTTCTCGGGCATTACCATATATTCAGACAAAGAGCCATCGGCTTGCCCGGGAGTGCCAAGAAATTTGATTTTGCGGCAGGTATTCGGCCTTCCTGTCAGGCACTGATCGCATTTCCCGCAGGACATTGCAGGCTCGATAGCTATCCTGTCGCCGGATTTTACGTGAGTAACGGCCGGACCGGTCTTAAGAACAGTGCCGGCACTTTCATGTCCGACTGTAAAGGGATAGGTTACTACCTGACTACCGATCCTGCCGGCAGTGTAATAATGAACATCGGACCCGCAGATCCCGATTCTTTCCATCCGGATAAGAACATCCGTATCTTCAACAATCATAGGACCTGCAATGGTTTTCATTTCCATCTGACGGATCCCGGTTAGCATCATAGATTTCATGGAATTCTGTTCTGAAATGGATTTATAAAGATAACAGAATTATAAAATTAGGAAAAATTTAATGCGGCCTTTGATAAAGATTATATAAACCGGCAGTACTATTGAGGACTTTTGACTCGTTGATAATTATCCGATAAGCATTTGATCAGAAACGAACGCTGAATCCGGTACTTAATAAATCAATCAAAATATATATATATTTATAATCCTAATTGAAAATCATCATATGATTGAACGAATTAAAGAACTGCTCAGCCTTGAAGCTACTGCAGTAAAAAACATACCTGTCAGTGAATCTTATCAGAAAGCCGTTGAAATAATCTACAGGCAGGTACACATAAAAAAAGGAAAACTGATCTCAAGCGGAATGGGAAAGGCAGGGCAGATAGCCCAGAACATAGCTACCACATTCAGTTCGACAGGTACACCTTCAGTTTTTCTTCATCCGAGTGATGCACAGCATGGTGATCTCGGGGTTATTCAGGAAAACGATGTCCTCCTGCTGATTTCGAATTCGGGTAAAACCAGGGAAATACTTGAAATTGTAAGCCTTTCCGGGAAACTTTATGATTTACCGTTAATAGTCATTACCGGGAATCCAAAGGGGGAACTGGCAGATCAGGCTGATGTTATACTTCAGACCGGGAATCCTGAAGAGGTTTGTCCCCTGGGGCTTACTCCGACTACTTCAACAACAACCATGACGGTTATCGGAGATATTCTTGTAGTACTGATGATGGAAAAAATAGGATTTACTGCTTCCGATTATGCGAAAAGACATCACGGCGGGTATCTCGGATGGAAATCAAGAAACTCAATAAAAAACAATGAGAATATCTAAAGAGCAATCCTTCGGCCTGATTATTGATATTCAGGAAAGACTTTTTCCTCATATATATAAGCATGATATATTAGCCGGAAATACAGCAACTCTGATAAGCGGATTGAAAATTCTTGAACTGACGTTAATTCTTACCCAGCAATACACAGTCGGACTGGGTGAAACGATATCTGTCATAAAGAATTCCATACCCCAGTTTGCTCCTGTTGAGAAAAACTGTTTCTCATGCTGTGACGAGCCGTTATTTATGGAATCCCTGAAAAAGCTTGACAAAAAATTTGTGATCATTGCAGGTGTTGAAGCCCATGTGTGTGTACTGCAGACAGTACTTGACCTGCTTGCAAATAATTATATCCCGGTTGTAATTGAAAATTGTATCAGTTCGAGGAAAAACAGGGATAAAAAAACAGCTGTTGAAAGAATGAGGCAGGAGGGGGCAATCATCTCTACATATGAATCAATATTGTTTGAATTAACACGTTTCGCCGGAACGTCTCAGTTTAAAGAAATCTCGAAGCTTGTGAAATAACTGATATGAGAAGAGTTTACGGTATCGGAGAAACCGTCCTCGATATTATTTTTAAAGACGGAGTCCCCCGTGCTGCAAAGCCGGGAGGGTCCTCACTTAATACCTGTGTGACGTTGGGACGATTGGGACTTGATGTGGAATTCATCAGTGAATACGGCAATGATCCGGTAGGAGATATGATCGACTCATTCCTGAAAAATAACCAGGTAAAGACCGATTATATTACGCGTTTCTCAGATGGCAAATCAGCACTGGCTCTTGCTTTTCTCGATGAACAAAACAATGCTTCATATACGTTTTACAAAGATTTTCCTGCTGAAAGACTGAAGAATATCCCTGATAAGACCAATCCTGATGATATTGTTTCCTTCTGTTCAATTTATGCTATTACCAGGGCTGTCAGGCCAAACCTGATGAAATTTGTAAAAACGGCAAAAGACAACCGGTCTATTATTATTTATGATCCGAATTTCAGGGCTGCCCATCTTCATGAAATTGAGGAGCTCCGTCCATATATAATGGAAAACCTGAAAATGGCAGATCTGGTAAGGGCCTCAGATGAGGACATGCAAAATATTTTCAGGGTGACAGATCCCATTTCAGCGTATAATTGTGTCAAGGATTATTGCTCAGTTCTTGTATATACTGCAAATAAAAAAGGTGTAACTGTATTGACACCATCAGGTTCTTTTGAATTCCCGGTAAAAAAGATCACCCCGGTCAGTACAATTGGTGCCGGTGATAATTTCAATGCAGGTATTATATATGCCATGCTCAGAGATAATGTACACAAGGAGAAGGTGCAAAATCTGACACAGCAACAATGGGGCAAAATCGTTGAAACGGCGGTCGACTTAGCTACTGAAGTTTGTCTTACATGGGAGAATTACGTGTCCGTCGAATTCGCTCGAAATTGGGTCATAAATAAATAAGGAGTTTAATTCTAATGTTATACCTTCAATCCCAAAGATTATAAGTATCTGTTTCAAATCGGCGTTCCATGTTTTAAGACAAAGTCCTCCGCCTCCCCGCACCAAATCCCTCCATTCTTTTTGACGATTGAGTTGAGTTTCTTAAAGAATGGATCCTTTTCTCCTTTCCTGGAAAAATCTTCAATTGCAGTTAATTCCATTGAGATGTTTGTATAAATAAGCTTTTTGCCTCCCGGGATCTCAGGTAATCTCATTGTTGTATCTATCACAGCATCCAGTCCTCCGATATGCGTAACCATAATGGATGGATTAAGCCTCCCTTCAGTCATCATGCTGAGGGCTTCTTTCATATCATCAGTATTGCCTCCGCTGGTGCCGACAATATGTGTGAAGGCATAGTGTACATTATAGAAGTTAAACATGGCACCGAAAGCAGGGTCTTCAGGCCCGGCAAAAAAGTTAAGGCATCCGTCAAAACCAAGGATCCTGTCAGCCTGTTCAACAACCGGCCTTACAGGAGCGAAAACAAACACATCATCGTACCCTTTCCCACCGGTTATTTCCCTTAAATGTGAGGCCGGGTCAGTCATATGCAGGGTATTGATATATTTCAGCTTTACACCATTTTTTGCTGCTTCTTCAACCGTATGAACACGGGCTGCGCGCTTAAGTCTTTCATTGTCAATATCAGTTACAACCAGCAATCCGGGCTTGCGGTCGCAATGTATGGCATAATCAATTGCTCCCAGTCCCATTGGACCAACTCCTGCCAGCAGGGCCGTATTTCCTCCTTCCCTGATCCCCATTGTGTGAATATAAGATCCGTAGGAGGTATGGTAACATGCGTGAAAAGCTCCGATAATGCATGAAAGAGGTTCTGACAATGAAGCAAGGAAATAGTCCTTACCGGAATAGGGGAGAAGACAATTCATTTCCATCACTTCATTGGGAATAATAATATACGTTGCATCTCCTCCTATATACCTGAATGAATAGCCAGGCGCATCAAGAGTCCCCTTATAATTCAGGGCAGGCTGGATAGAAAACCTGTCACCTGGTTTAAACTGAGGCTTCCACTTCTTACCGATTTCGACAAGTTCCCCTGCAAATTCATGCCCGATGATTGTCGGATGAATGTGAATGTCACCAGGTATTCTTTTATGATCTGCGCCCTGTTTTGCAGCTTTGTGGGACGACATGCAGATACTGTCCGAAAAGACCCTTGCGAGGATTTCATTATCCTTAACAGGTGCCAATTCAAACTCCTCTAACCTGAGATCATTTTTACCATAAATCCTTACTGCCTTTGTCTTCATTAATTGTACGATGGATGTTTATTACTGCTCCATACACCTGCTAATAATATTGACCTGTGCCATTTTAGGGCTCTTAATGATTTCAAAGAATTCCCCTAAATACTTAATCATATCTGCTTTATTGAATTTATCAAGCTGCGGCATGTTATTTATGAGACTGTAAAACTGCTCTTCCTTTTCCAGGAATTTGTTGAAAACCGGCTGTAATTCAGGAGCGGGTACACAATATCCCATGTATACCCTTTCTCTGACCGAGGTTGTACCAAACCTCTCACCTGGAATAGCATAATCAGCATTAACCAGTCCGGCATAATCAAAATCATATGTGATCGGAACGGGATTTATTTTTTTATAGTCCTGCAATTTAAAAAGCCTGATATTGTGAAGCGAGGGTACATCCCAGTCGGTATTCCCAATCATATACTGATAAACTGCCATTATATGCACAACATCATAATCAGTCTGTTTCATCCTAATTCCCTTTATTTCCACAGGGTATGCCAAGATTCTGTCAGAGATATGGTCATTTGTTTCTATTATAAAACCATAGTTCATATACGGCTTGGTTTTACCTGCATTATCAACGAACTCGATTTCTACCAGTCTTACCCTGAAACTGTAATCTGTAAGCATATTGAGCAGCTTATAACACACATATTCCTTCAGTATATACTGCTCACTTATTTTATTGTTCTTGCATTGTGTTACAAACTTCAGTTTGCCCATTTCTTCGGTGTACAGGGAACCCGGATCTGCTTTTTTAAAATCCAGCGCAAAAGGCGGAAAGAAACAGATCTTTTTCCTTGACTCTCCTCTTGCAGTGATTTTTACAGGCTGAGAATATAAGAGTTTGTCCTTATCGAAAACTGACAGATCAGCATTAAGCGATGTATCCCGGTATTTCATCTTCAGGAAATCCCTGTAATCAAATTCAATCTTAATTTTTAAGGGTTCTTCAGGATTGGAAGGGTCGACTGGCAGGAAGATTTCATATTGGCTGCCACGGGAGGTGTCAGCCGGGTTAGTAATCGAATCCTGTTGAGAGAAAGATGCTGACGCTGATATCAGTAGAATGAATAATAGCCGGATTTGTTTTTTCATAATATTTAGATTTGTTTGGCTGCGGTTGGCTTAAGCCAACCCCAATTGATAATCCTAATTTATAATGCAGTTGACTGAAGTCAACTGCAAATAATACTCATCACTCATCACTCAGAATTCAGAATTCAGAATTCAGAATTCATTTAATCATAACCTGTCCCCCTGTTACCGGGATAGCCTGCCCGGTTTCATATTTCTGCTCGATGATATAATAAATAGCTTTCATTACATCCTCCACCGTGCACCCTCTCTTCATCGGGACCTGATCTTCATAATACCTTTTTACATCGTCAATTGTTTTTGCACCTGGCACCTTTCCGGACTCCAGGTATTGCCTGAATAATCCATGCTCAGGATCTGACCAGAGAGGGCCTTCAAAATAATTACCCGGGCAAATTGCATTTACTTTAGTATTGTATTCGACCATTTCCAGTGCAAAAGACTGCGTCAGACCGATACCCCCGAATTTAGCACCGGAATAGGCAAAATTCTTCCTGCTGCCCTTTAGTCCTGATTTGGAATTTATTTGGATAATATCGGTATAATAATTGGATTTATATGTATTCTGGATACGGAAAATTTCTGAAGAATATTTTGCGCACAGGAAGAACCCGCCATAATCAATACGGGTCATCCTGTCAAATATATCTGTTTCCATTTCATCAAGACTCCCGGCAAACAGGATCCCCGCATTGCTGATCAGCAGGTCCAGGCCGCCAAACTGCCTTACAGTTTCATATATCAGCGATTTAACGGATTCCGGATCAGAAACATCGGTTTTCTTAAAAGTACAGCAATTCTTTCCGGCTGATTTATTCAATTCCTGTATCAATACTTTCCCCT
>JBGPAO010000189.1:0-6676 GCA_041480755.1 Bacteroidia bacterium | reverse complement strand
TTATAATTTCTTCTTAATTTCATGTTGATTGAATCCTTCAATGATATCACCCATTTTGATATCATTAAAGTTCTCAATATTCAGTCCGCATTCAAGACCAGAGCCTACTTCCCTGGCATCATCCTTGAAACGTTTCAATGAACCGAGAATACCTGTAAATACTACAATACCATCCCGGATTACTCTGACCTGAGAATCCCTGGATATTTTTCCCTCTTTGACGATACATCCAGCTACAGTGCCAACCTTGGTAATTTTGAAGACTTCCTTAATTTCAAGTGTGGCCGTTATTTCTTCCCTGATTTCAGGAGACAGCATTCCTTCCATTGCTGCTTTTATTTCTTCAATAGCATCATAAATTATTGAATACAGGCGGACATCTATTTCCTCTTTTTCGGCTAGCTTTCTTGCGTTCATTGAAGGCCGCACCTGAAAGCCGAGGATAATAGCATTAGATGCAGCAGCTAAAAGGATATCTGATTCAGAAATTTGTCCAACCGCCTTATGAATTATATTAACCTGAACTTCACCTGTGGATAGTTTTATAAGCGAATCTGATAATGCTTCAACAGAACCGTCCACATCGCCTTTGACTATAATGTTCAGTTCCTGGAAGTTCCCAATTGCTATTCTCCTTCCTATTTCATCAAGCGTTATATGTTTATGCGTCCTGAGGCCTTGTTCCCGCTGTAACTGTTCCCTTTTAGTTGCAATATCCTTAGCTTCACGATCGTTACTCATAACATGAAACCTGTCTCCTGCCTGGGGTGCACCATTAAGACCAAGTATCAACACTGGTACTGATGGCCCGGCTTCCATCACCCTCAGTCCCCTTTCATTGTACATTGCCTTAATATGGCCAAAATGGGCACCGGCGAGAACCACATCACCAATATGAAGGGTTCCTGATTCAACCAGGACAGTTGCAATATATCCGCGTCCTTTATCCAGGGCAGATTCAATTACAGTACCGATTGCAGGCCGGTTTGGATTTGCCTTCAGATCAAGCATTTCCGCTTCCAGAAGTACCTTTTCCAGAAGTAATTCAATATTGATACCATTTTTGGCGGAAATCTCCTGTGACTGGTATTTACCTCCCCAATCTTCGACAGATTAATTCATGTTTGCGAGAGCGTCTTTGATTTTATCAGAATTTGCCCCTGCCTTATCAATTTTGTTTATTGCAAAAACTATTGGTACACCTGCAGCCTGTGCATGATTTATGGCCTCAATTGTCTGTGGCATCACACCATCATCTGCAGCAACCACTATGATTGCCACATCCGTAACCTTCGCTCCTCTTGCCCTCATTGCAGTAAATGCCTCATGGCCCGGAGTATCCAGGAAAGTAATCTGCTTGTTTTCATTCACTGTAACACTGTAGGCTCCGATATGCTGGGTAATTCCCCCGGCTTCTCCGGCAACCACATTTGTTCTCCTGATGTAATCAAGCAATTTCGTTTTCCCATGGTCCACATGTCCCATAACCGTTACAATGGGAGGCCTTGGGAGAAGATCTTCAGGTTTGTCTTCGATATCAGTATTTACTTCCTGAAAATCAGGACTGATGAATTCAACTTTGTAATTGAATTCTTCGGCAATAAGAGTAAGCGTTTCAGCATCGAGTCTCTGGTTAATTGATACAAATAATCCCAGATCCATACATTTCGAAATCACGTCGTTGGGGTGCACATCGATCATTGATGCAAGTTCGCTCACAGAAACAAACTCGGTGACCTGTATAATATTTTTTTGTTCTTCCTGTTTCCTTTGCTCTTCCTCGATCCTCTGACTGGCAGTTTCCCTTTTTTCCTTTCTGTATTTTACAGCCCTTGATTTTCCCCTGGTGGTTAACCTGGCCAGAGTATCCTTAATCTGACGCTGAACCTCTTCTTCGCTAACTTCAATTTTAGGAGGATATTTTTTCTTTTTGAGGCCTTTTTTCTGTATTCTTGCCTCCGGCGTCAGAGCCCGTTTCTTCTCCAGTTCAACCCTTCCTGCATCCTTAATAATCCGTTTTCTTTTCTTCTTGCTTGCCCTGTCAGATTCCCGTTTGCTGACCTCCTCAACCGGCAGATCAATCTTTCCTACAACGGTGGGGCCTGTAAGTTTTTCGACCTCGAATTTGATGAAGTTTTCATCTTCCTCTTCAGGTATTATCTCTTCTGGAATGATCTTTTCAACTTCTTCAACTGGCTCTACTTTCTTTTCTTTTTCCTTTTCTTCGATCACTTCCGGAGCAACCACCGGTTCTGACTCTTTCTTTTCTGTTTTTGATACCGGTTTCTTTTTCTTTTTAAGTGAATCAAGGTCTATTTTACCAACTACCTTAAGGGTTTCAGGCTCGGCAACCGGTGCTGCTTTCTTTCCTTGTTTCGCAACACTTTCTTTTTCCTCAGGTTCTGCTTCTTTTTTAATCTTCCCTGCTTTCTTTGTCAGGACATCTGATTCGGCTTCAGATACAATTTTTGCACTGCTTTCATCTTTGGATACCGATCCAATTTTTGTTTTGGCCGTAGTATCTTTGATAAGCACTTCTTCCTCTGAATCCGGCTGCTGATATCTTTGCTGGTCAATATCACCAATTAAGATAGTCTCCTTCTTATCCCTGAGGTTTCTCATGCTCAGCTTTTCTGATTCCTTTTTAGCTGTAATATCTGAACTGTACTCATTAACCAGGATCTCATATATCTCAGGAACGACTTTAGTATTTGGATTTGAATCAATGGCATAGCCCTTCTTATGCAGGAATTCAATTATTGTACTGATCCCTACGTTAAACTCCCTTGCAACCTTGCTCAACCTTGTCACTTTAACGTCTACCATGCCAAATAAAATAAAAGGTTGTAAAGATAAGACTATTCCATATAATTATTCAAATTCTTTGCGCAATATTTCTACCACTTCGCGGATGGTCTCTTCCTCCAGATCAGTCCTTTTTACCAGGTCCTCAACTGAAAGATCAAGGACACTCTTAGCCGTATCACAGCCGATTGCCTTGAGTTCGTCTATAACCCATCCTTCAATTTCATCAGCAAATTCCTCAAGATTAACATCTTCCTCGTCTTCAGTCCCGGCTTCACGGTATACATCAATCTCATATCCTGTAAGCTGTCCCGCAAGCTTTATATTTAATCCACCCTTGCCAATAGCCAGGGAAACTTCGCTTGGTTTCAGATAAACTTCTGCCTTTTTCTCGGCTTCATGTATCTTAATAGAGCTAATCTTTGCCGGACTTAATGCCCGTTGTATGAATAGCTGATTGTTATTGGTATAATTGATAACGTCAATATTTTCATTCTTTAATTCCCTTACAATTCCATGGATCCTTGAACCCTTCATTCCAACGCAAGCTCCTACAGGATCGATCCTTTCATCGTATGATTCAACAGCCACTTTTGCCCTTTCACCAGGTATCCTGACTATCTTCTTAATGGTTATCAGACCGTCGAAAATTTCAGGAACTTCCAGTTCAAACAATCTTTCAAGGAATACCGGAGATGTCCTTGACAGGATAATCAGCGGATTGTTATTTTTCATTTCCACCTTAATGACCACAGCCCTGATAGTATCTCCTTTACGAAAATAGTCAGAAGGTATCTGTTCAGACTTGGGGAGTATCAGTTCATTTCCCTCATCATCCAGCACCAGTATTTCACGTTTCCAGACCTGGTAAACCTCTCCTGTTACAATCTCTCCAATCCGGTCCTTATATTTTCCATAAACATTGTTTTTTTCCAGATCGAGAATTCTGGATGTCAGGTTCTGACGAAGACTGAGAATAGCTCTTCTGCCAAAATCCTCAAGTTTTACTTCATCAGTGACTTCCTCTCCGACCTCATAGTCTGCATCAATCTTTTTAGCCATTGACAGCGGGATCTGCAAGGCAGAATTTTCCACTTCATTATCATTGACTACCTCCCTGTTTCTCCAGATTTCAAAATCCCCCTTGTCAATATTTATGATTATATCAAAATTCTCATCAGTACCGAATCTTTTAAGCAACATGCTCCTGAATACGTCTTCAAGAACACTCATCATGGTAGCCCGGTCAATATTTTTCAGTTCCTTGAATTCCGAGAATGTATCTATCATACTTGAATGGTCCATTGCTTTTATCCCCCCTGATTAAAAGTTTATTAATAACCTTGTCGCTTTAATATCAGAAAATGAGATATACTCATTTTTAACCGTATGTTTTTCAGCTTTTGCTGTTTTGTCATTCATATCATCACTGACTTCGATGCTTATCCCCTGTTTATCTGTGCATAGCAGTTTCCCTGCTAACCTGATGCCATCATTCCTTGTCACCTCCACATCCTTTCCAATGTTCTTTATGTATTGAGGATATACTTTAAAAGGTGCATTTAATCCGGGTGATGAAACTTCAAGATCAAAATCTTCAGTTTCCCTGTCCAGACCGGATTCAATAATCCGGTTTACTTTTGCACATTCATCAATCGTAACACCTTCCAGGCTATCAATAAACACGCGGATATGGTTACCTTTACTTACTTCAGCATCCACAAGGAATATTCCGCTGTCCTTCAGATAAGCATCCACTAAAGAACTTATTTGCCTGACGTTTATCATTTTTAAATAATAAAATAGGGGACTTGAGTCCCCTAAAACCTTGCAACCCTGCTATCGAGGTGCAAAAATATAAATTCCCTTGGAATTAACAAAATTCCCCGGTATTTCGATCGTTATTTATTGAAATAATCAAACTAAAGCATAATTTTGTCGAATTATATCCACTCATTATAGTGCATTCTTCCGGAACCAATAAGAAAAAAATCATTAATGACCCTGTCCACGGTTTTATAAGCATCTCCTGGGATATCATCTTCGATTTGATTGAACATCCGTATTTTCAGAGATTAAGAAGGATCAGGCAACTCGGTCTTACCAGCTTTGTTTATCCCGGTGCAACACACACAAGATTTCAGCATGCGCTTGGGGCAACCCATCTGATGAATACTGCCATTAATGTTCTCCGCCAGAAAGGACATCAGATAACCGACGAAGAAGCTGAAGCAGCAAATATCGCAATACTTTTGCATGATATCGGGCATGGCCCATTTTCACATGCACTTGAAGACACTATTATCAGGGGAATAAATCATGAAGATATTTCGCTTTTGTTCATGCATGAACTAAATGCGGATTTCGGAGGCCGTCTTGACCTGGCAATTAAAATATTCACCGGGAGGTACAGGAAGAAATTCCTTCACCAGCTTGTTGCCAGTCAGCTTGATGTGGACCGGCTTGATTATCTGAAACGCGACAGTTTTTTTACAGGAGTAATTGAAGGAGTGATTGGCTCTGACCGTATTGTGAGGATGCTTAATGTTCTGAATGATAAGCTTGTTGTGGATATTAAAGGAATTTATTCCATTGAAAAATTCCTTATCGCAAGACGCCTGATGTACTGGCAGGTATATTTTCATAAAGGCGTGCTGGCATCAGAAATTCTGCTGGTAAATATCCTCAAACGTGCAAAAGAACTTGCGCAAAAAAACAATCTTACTCCTGCCACATCTCCCTTGCAGTATTTCCTTACTCATAATATCTCAAAATCTGATTTTTTGAAAGGAAGTCCTGAATCAATGAAAGGCAGCAGGAAAATAATCCCAAATAAGGCTGTTCTTGACCAGTATGCCAGATTGGATGACAGCGACATTATAACCTCAGCCAAAATCTGGGCTGATTCCAGTGATCCGGTAATTTCAAGGTTATGCAATAATATGCTGAACAGAAGGTTATTCAGGATAGAACTTCAGATGGAAAAATTCCCTGAATCGAAAATTAACCGGATCCGAAGCGCAGTCATGAAAAAATACGGAATCAGCGCCAGGGAATCAGAATACTTTGTATTGACCGACACAATATCGAATTATGCTTACAGCGCAGATGATGAGAGGATACAAATCCTTTATCATAACGGCGAACTTAAGGATGTTACCGAGGCATCGGACATGCCTGATATGTCGATACTGACAAAGACGGTCACAAAGAACTGGCTTTGTTATCCTAAAGAATTTGAAGAGTAAAAATTATTATAATCCTGAATAAATAACTTAAATAAATATTATGGAATTTACAGCCAGACAAATTGCGGCATTTCTTAACGGAGAAATAGAAGGTAATCCCGAAACCAGGGTAAGTGGTGTTTCAAAAATAGAAGAAGGCAGAACAGGCAGTCTGTCCTTCCTTGCCAATCCAAAATATGAAAAATATATTTATGAAACTGCTTCTTCAATCGTACTTGTGAACCGGTCATTTAAGCCTGAAAAAAACATCAGTGCAACTCTTATCAGGGTGGAAAATGCATATGAAGCTTTTGCAAGCCTGCTCGATTTATACCAGCAATCCGCGCCCAAAAAAGAGGGGACCAGTTCCCTTTCAAGTATTCACCCCACTGCCCGAATAGGTGATAAAGTATACATCGGAGAATTTACCTGTATATCTCAGAATTCTTCGGTTGGTAATGGATCCAAAATATATCCTCAGGTTTATGTTGGTGATAATGTCAAAATCGGTGATAATACAATTATTTACGCGGGTGTGAAAATATATCAGGACTGCGTAATCGGATCAAACTGTATTATTCATTCCGGTGTGGTTATTGGCTCTGATGGATTCGGATTTGCCCCGCAGGAAGGTTCAGAATATA
>JBGPAO010000188.1:0-6694 GCA_041480755.1 Bacteroidia bacterium | reverse complement strand
ATTGTTTCTATTGTTTCTATTGTTTGGCTTTTAGTTTTTCGCTTTTATCTGTTTTGTTTCGATTCTCGTTTTTCGCTATTTCGCTATTTCATTATTTTGCTATTTCTCATCCCTTTTGTAATTTACACTTTTTGTGTTTTTTCAATTGTAAAGTTCACAAAATTTTAAGTTTTGGTCATTTCTTCCATCCCTCATATTTCGGACAGAAGTTCTATCAGTTTGTTCCATCCTGCCGTTCTGGCCTTAATATTATCCTCAGTCGCCCCTGGTCGTTCCCCGGAACGCATAAATCCATGACCGCCACCATCAATAATGAAAGGCTTGTACACTTTTCCGAGCTTATTCATTTTTCGTAAAGTCTCTCCCAGTGAACTATTTAACTGCGTATCGTATTCACCATAAATTCCATACACAGGCGACTGGATCCTGGCAAGCTCTTTCTTCTCTTCAGGGGATCTGCCATAAAAAATAAATCCGGCTGACAGGCTGTTATTTTCAGTCAGGTATAAAAATGCCTGGGTTCCACCCCAGGAAAAACCAATTACGGCAATTTTGCCATTACATAAAGGATGCACTTTCAGGTATTTATAACATTCATCAAGGGCAGGCATTATTTGCTTCGGTTTGGTGCTCAATAATTCTGTTCTGATAACATCCTCATTCACAAGATAATTCATTGTATCACTTTCGCTTCCGTAACCTGATAGAAGGTCAGGTACAATAACCAGGTATCCCTGATTAGCAATTTCTGATGAGACAGATTTAGTCCAATCCGTTAATCCCCACTCTTCATGTATCAATATAAGCCCTGTCGAAACTGATGAATCTGCTGGTGGGAACACAAGGCAATTTAATTCCGTTTCACCATATATAAGCCGTACCTCAGAATACTTTATCTTTTGATCAATATACAGGCTATCAGAATGTGTTTGCGGAAACAGAAAACTTGTTATACAAAATAAAGACAGTATAAGAAAAAAAAGTTGCTTCATGAGAAATCCTTCATCCTCAGGCAAAGGTATTAATTGAATCTCAGAATAAAAATAACATAAACCTGACAACGTTTTAATTTTGCTAAATTCACAGACAAAATGACCTCTTCCTCATAAAGTCAATATATGAATGTCATGATAAAGATTATCACCATATTATCGATTTTTTCTTCACTTTCAGGCATGGCAGCTTATTCCCAGGGAGCCGGAAAGAATTCAGACAGGGATGACGGGAATGCCCTTTTACCTGGTAAATGTTATATTAAATATTTATACGAATTTCCTTATGAATCAAAGCCTGTATTTTATTCAGAAAGATATCCTGACCTTGAAACAAGGAATTATTTTAATACTGACCTTATTGAACCGCTGTTTAAGAAAATACTGAAAGAAGGTTATCAGGTGTCTGATCCAAATTACTGGGGCAGTGTTGAGGGTCTTGTCAGTAAAGACAGACTTCGGAATATTGATACAAGCCAGATTTTAAGATATATGCATGCGGGGTGGGATTCCACTTATTCAATTGATGAAAATGGTAAAATAGCCCTGCTGCCAGTCTATAATGATCCTGATTTTTCCGATGTCAGCGGCTTATTCTTTTTTGAATCATGGTACCTGAATGCCAGGAAAGGATTTCTAACCAAGGAAGTAATAGCTTACTTTCCGATTTATGAATACTGGGATGAAAGGTCCCTTGAGAATGGTGAACAGGTAAAACTCAAAAGGTTAATTTGTATGATTTTTCAAAAAAAACAATATCCTAAAAAAATAAGAAAATCAATGACAGGAAACGGATATAAAGGGTACCAGTATTTATACAGGGGAGTAAAATCTGAACTAGACCTTTTTAACCGTCCTTATAGTTTTTATCTGCATCGGGATCAGGCTGCAGGTGGCGTAAGCGATGCCGAATTTAATGAATGGGAATATCATACATTTGATTTTTACAGGGATTTCAATGCAGAAAGGTTCCTTGAAGAGATTATCAGTCTCACTCTTGATGGCAGATTCATAGCTGAAGATCCTTCTATTCCCGGTAAAATACTTACGAACCGGGAGATTCTGGCAAAGGTCAGCGATATACAAAATAACGAAATCAGATATGATAACCTGAACAGTGTTGCCTTTAATGAAGACTGGTATATTAATCCGGACTCTATGTATATCCTGAAAAAGGTCAATAGCATTACCATTTTCAGGCACGAATACCAGTTTGATGAATACACGGGGGATCTCCTGAGAGTGCTTAAAACTCCCCTGATTACAGTTAGTCTGAAATGATTTGATGAAAAACGCTGAATACTTATTAATACCTGATCAGCCAGCGGTAGCGTCTTGCATTGTCTCCCAGCTTTAGAGCAATCATGAATTCATGGGAACCATAACTGTATCTCTGAATGCTGCTCAGGTTATAATCAAATGCATATCCAAAATAGAATTTATCCACTTTAACACCACCCATAGCAACCAATGCACTTCCTGTTCTGAAGGCCAGGCCGGCCCAGTAATCCTCTCTGAAAAAAATCTTTGCTCCAAGGTCCATCTGCAGATTAAGATTTTCAGTCGTTTTCAGAAGCAGATTTGGTTCTATAATTATATCATCATTAATATCCAGGTTATACCCCGACATCAGGTAATAATGTCTTTTCAGCCTGTAATTCTCGTATCCTCTTTTTCCGAATTTAAGTGAAGATTGAAATAACTGGGCCACTGACGCACCCACATAAAATTTCGGATCTGAATAATATATTCCAAAATCTGCATCCGGGATTATCAGCGTATTATCAAAATTATTGATCAGATCATCATTTTCATCATAAAGCCTGAGTTCTTCCCTGTCAACTTTAAACTGATAGACCATTCCTGATAAACCAAACGATAACTGGCCTTTACGGATAAAAATATGATATGCATAGGTAAATTGAATACCCGTCCGGCTTACAAGCCCAGTTTGATCATTGAATAGGTATCCGCCTATTCCTACTTTACCGCTTCTTGAACCAGGTGTTGACTTATATCGTACTGAAGCAGACTTTGCTATAAAGCTGTTCTTCAATATCCTTGTCTGCACTGAAAGAGCATGTGTTTTTGGCGAATCCTTAAAGCCAATCCATTGCTCCCTGGCTGTAAGGTTAAATGATGTATATCCTTCACTTCCTGCTACAGCTGGATTTATAAGGAATTTATTCATCATATACTGACTATACAAAGGCAACTGCTGGGACAGCCCCGGGTCAGCAAACAGTATTATTCCTGATAAAAGAAGAAAGGGTTTTAATATTTTCCCTGATAATATCAGATTATAAAGTTTAAATGATCTTATGTTCACTTTTATCAGTATGGTCTCTTACCGGATTACTGTTACAGTTCCTGTTATCTGGTCTGAGCCATCACCTGGATCTAACACATAGTAATAGGAATCCATTGGCATCTCTTTCCCATTCATACTTCTGCCATCCCAGGGTTCCGGATAACCTCTTTCAGAACGGAACACCAGTTTACCCCAACGGTCAAATATTTCTATCAGGATATTTGGAAATGCTGCCGCTTCATCAAAATACCACGTATCATTTACATTATCATCATTTGGGGTGATTGCATTCGGGATGTCACTAAAGAAATCACTTACTGAACAACGATAGATCCGGATAGTATCTCCACTACTGCATCCATATTCCGTTGTTATCAATACCCATATTTCCTGCGAACCTGCGTACACATTAATTGACTGTGATGTTTCCCCTGTTGACCATTCATATACCGATCCCGGATTTCCTGCATCCAGAACCAGTGATTGCTCACCGCATAATAAGGTGTCAATTCCCAGATTAACATACGGTGCTTCTCCAACAGTAACCTGTACACTATCTGATGCAGTACATGAGTTTTCATCATATACTATAATACTTACCACTTCACTGTCTCCCGTAGTATATGTCGGACCGTTAGATCCGTCATACCATAAGACACTTGCAAATGAACCTGCAGGTGTAATAGTAACCGACTCTCCCTGACAGATAAACTGATCTGTTCCAAGCTCAACCGTGGGACTGGTCAGGTGTATATCCAGGATCACCGGTCCTGAAACACATCCATTTATAGTCATTTCAGTAAAAGAAAGCTGGTAATCTCCAACCTGGCTGCCCCAGTCAATAAATACTGAATCACCCAGGTCCGTTCCAATCACTCCTCCTGTAATTGTCCAGGTATAGTCTGATCCCGCAAATCCATCAGCTACATATAATACCGCTTCTGTACCAGGACAGAGCTTGTCAGTCTGAATAATAAATTTCGGCTGCGGTGACGGATATACATAAACGGTGGTCATCACTGCATTCGTTGTATCACATTCTCCTTCAAAACGAACATAATAATCAGTCGTTTCAAGCGGAGCAGGTATACTTAAATTATTGCCACTACCCACCATTAGTGTAAATAACTGATCTGAATACCATTGTGCAGATGCTCCCGGTCCTGCCGATCCACCAGTATAATTAAGTATAATAAATCCATCTCCCGAACAAACACTGTCCCGATCACTATTGGCCGTTACCGGGGGAACTGAAAAGTCTTTCACATAGACCGTTACGGCTTTTTCCTCTGTTGTATCACAGTTACCCTCAAATCTGACATAATAAACAGAGGTTGCCAATGGAGCAGTAATAAGCAGATCATTTCCGCTGCCAATATTATTAGTGAAGGACGGCTCGGTATACCATTGTGCTTCTCCACCGTCAGGCATTACTCCGCCTGAGTAACTCAAAGTTAAATCTCCGTCGCCGGAACATATGCTATCCCGGTTGCTAAGTGCGGTATCAGGTGGAACCGAGGTCACTATTACTGTAACATTGAAGCTGCAGGAGTCGGTATTTCCAGCGGCGTCATAAACCCTGTAGGTTACAGTAGTTAATCCTTCATTAAATATTTCACCACTGGCATCATTCAATCCTGATCCTGTGTTCGCGCCTGTAAATGAATATTCAATGCTACCTAAACTGCAATTATCCGTCACCTGTGGTTCAATGCCTGTGACGATGAGATCACATTCGCCTGCTTCTGTCATTAAAACCATGTCAGAAGGACAACTAATTGTTGGAGAGATTGTATCATTTAATGTGATCTCAAATGTACACTCTGCTGTATTGCCATTCCCGTCATCGGCAATAAGTGTAACTGTCTGAGCTGTGCCATGACCGGTGACGATTGTTCCTGCAACAGGTGACTGAGATAATGTGACGCTATCGCAGTTGTCATTTGCAATGGCCTCACCGGTATAATCTGGAATAACGAAGTTACAGCTTGCATCTGTATATTCTATTTTATCTACCGGACAAGTGATTGTCGGGGAAATCGTATCAATCAATGATATATTAAAGGTGCATTGCGATATATTTCCGCTACCATCATCAGCTGTTAAAGTAATCACCTGAACAGTTCCATGTCCGCCAATTATTGTCCCTGCAATCGGAGCCTGTGTTATTGTAACGGTACCGCAGTTGTCATAAGAAGTGGCCTCACCCGTATAATCTGGTATTGTGAAATTGCAATTTGCATCTATATACTCCGTCTTATCTGCAGGACAATCGATCGTGTGGGTAATTGTATCACTTAATGTTACATTAAAGTTGCAC
Source organism: Bacteroidia bacterium (assembly GCA_041480755.1). GTDB lineage: Bacteria > Bacteroidota > Bacteroidia > Bacteroidales > SM23-62 > LJUQ01. The sequence continues at coordinate 1,071 of JBGPAO010000188.1, read as the reverse complement.
TGAGCTGTATTACCATTATCATCACTGGCTGTCAAAGTGATAGTCTGGACTGTGCTTTGTCCGGAAATTATAGTGCCAGCAACCGGGGATTGGGAGACTGTGATGCCACTGCAGTTATCAATTGCGGTAGCTTCTCCTGTATAATCCGGTATAGCAAAGTTACAGCTGGAATCTACGTATTCAATCTTATCTGCAGGACAGCTGATAGTCGGTGAGATTGTATCACTTAATGTTACACTAAATGTGCAATTGGCTGTATTGGCGTTTCCGTCATCGGCAGACAGAGTTATCGTCTGGACTGTACCATGACCTGTGATGACTGTTCCTGAAACTGGTGTCTGAGAAACTGTGACGCTTCCGCAGTTGTCATTCGCAGTGGCTTCGCCTGTATAATCTGGTATAGCGAAGTTACAGCTGGCATCTACGTATTCAATCTTATCTGCCGGACAGCTGATTGTCGGTGAGATAGTATCACTTAAGGTTACACTAAATGTGCAATTGGCTATATTGGCATTACCGTCATCGGCAGTCAGGGTTATAGTCTGGACTGTGCCATGACCTGTAATTAGCGTGCCTGGGATAGGTGACTGAGATACTATTACACTGCCGCAGTTGTCATTTGCAGTGGCCTCGCCTGTATAATCCGGTATAGCAAAGTTACAACTTGCATCTACATATTCTATTTTGTCTGCCGGGCAGCTGATCGTTGGTGAGATAGTATCACTTAAGGTTACACTAAATGTGCAATTGGCTGTATTGGCATTTCCGTCATCGGCAGTCAAAGTTATAATCTGAACTGTGCCATGACCTGTGATGACTGTTCCTGCAATCGGGGATTGAGTGACTGTGAAACTGCCGCAGTTGTCATTTGCAGTGGCTTCGCCGGTATAATCCGGTATAGTGAAGTTACAACTTGCATCTACGTATTCAATCTTATCTGCAGGACAGCTGATTGTCGGTGAGATTGTATCACTTAATGTTACACTAAATGTGCAATTGGCTGTATTGGCATTACCGTCATCAGCAGACAGGGTTATCGTCTGGATTGTGCCATGACCTGTGATGACTGTT
>JBGPAO010000187.1:0-6734 GCA_041480755.1 Bacteroidia bacterium | reverse complement strand
TATATACGTAACTTTTTTTTGTATTTTAATTCAATCAAGAATATGTTGCCAATGTGTTCTTTTTTGAATTGCACATAAAAAACAATAAGTTACAAAAAAAGAAAATCCGGCCAAAAGTATGATCGGGTTTTATTATTTTTAAATTAACGAGTCTAAACCACCTGACGAATCCTGAAATCAATATTATTAAACCTTTCAAGTCGATAGTACTTCAATTGTGCTTCAGTTGTTACAGTTGCCTGTACGCAACGTTGTATCCGGGTAATATAATATCATCCTGATTTCTTTTGATCCCTTCTGAACCGCTTATGAGATTATCCCTTATCAGAATTGTATAACCTTTCGCTTCTATTGATTTTAATGTTAAAGAGTCAGGAATTTTTGAATATGCTGTACAGCGCACATAAAACATTGTTTCAATTGGTAGTTCGGCATTAAAAATCACAATTTGTTGTTTGGGATCTAAAGCTGCATTCAGGGTTCTTAATTCCTGTGCCCATTGAGGATTTCGTTCCCTGATCATAAAGGGTTTAATTCTTTCTATTGAATATCTTACTGGTAAGGCTAGTAAAAGAACAAGTACTGTTACTATGATCCACCTGGCTCTGAATCTTTTCCGGTAATGATAAAGATAATGCCAGAAAAGTCCTGTTATTATGAAAATTGCAGGTGCCGTAAAAATCGTATATGCCTGCATTTTTGTTTTTGCAAATGAAAAGAAAATATAAGGAACGATAAACCAGATAGAAATAATCAATCTTTTTTTATTATGCAGGTTTTTAGCAGTTTTCCATAGAAACCAAACTAAGGGTAAATAAATTAATTCACCATAAAGCATTCTGATTTTGTCAAAATGATAATAAAAAGGTCCTGTTCGTTGTTCCAGTACCTCTGTTATATGTTTTAAATTATAACTGCTTTCCCATTGCGCCTCAGCAGGGAATGCATTAAAAATATATAATTGCCACGGAAGGGAAATAATTAATATTACCAGGCACAGAATAAATAAGTTAATAAAAACCTCTTTAGACGAGAACTTCTTTGAATCATAAACAAGCAATAGCCAGATTGGAATAACAATTAATGCCGGTAGCCATTTTGACAGAATTGCAAATCCTGTAGTTATTCCACATAATATATTGTATAATAATTTTTTACTCTTCAGGAACTTTATTGCAAATAAAACGGATAATTGAATAAAAAACAGAAAAAATACATCAATGTGGTCAGTTGCAACTCTTCCGGCTGCAACTTCAACAATCAGTCCATGTATTGAGTATAAAAAGGCTGAAATAATTCCGACTCTTTTATTAAATAAATAGTTCGCAATGAAGAATGTAATCCATATGCCAAGGGTCGTCAATAATACAGATGGCAACCGTAAAGCAATTTCATTGATTCCAAAGGCCGACATGCTTAAAGCCATTGTCCAGAGAGGTATAGGTTGTTTGTGTAACCAGATATGATTGGCTGCCCAGGATTTAAAATCATATGGCATAACCGGATCATCATAAAGTGCAGGACGGAACGGATGTTCGATCAGGTTTTTTGCTACCAGGGCATGATAACGTTCGTCCCAGGGATGAAGAAATAAATCCGTTGCTGTATAAATCCGGAGTAATAATCCGCAGGTTATTATCAGAAGAAGTGCAATTGCTACATTGTTTTTCTTATACTGTCTGAATGCCAAGGCATATCCAAATAAGCAAAAGGTGATGGTAATAATTCCGAAGACCAGATTTTTCATGTTCAATATTATGCTCGCTAAAGCTCGCGTTATTCGCTCACTTGTTCGATTGATTCTGCCCGCCAGTGTACGGTTATTTCACTGGAAAATTATATAGTCAATTGAGTTGAAAATCCTTTATTTCAGACTTTCGGTGCCGTTTGCGAGGTCCTTGATGACTTCATATATAAAAGTGCAGGATTTCTGAAAGTGATCATAATCAATCTCCCCGGGATCATCCGATGGTGTATGAGTGTCAGTGTTGCCGCCACTAAAAAAGAAAACGGATGGAATTTTTTTCAGATAAAATGGATAGTGATCACTTGAGTTAATGAAATGGCATGTATCAGCATATTCCCAATTAACTGGAATATAATTTATCCTGTCGCTTACTTTTGAAATTACTTCCTTAAGCCCGGGTGTGATCCTTCCTGCTCCGATAGGTGCAATTCCGCTAACTTCAGTATTTGAACAACCAATCATGTCAATATTGATATCAGCAATTATGTTATCCAGCGGAACTACAGGATTTTCTGTGAAATAATAAGATCCGAGTAATCCCTGTTCCTCTCCGGCGCAAAGCATACAGATTATCGAGTGGATTGTATTTCTGTCCGGAAAAAAGGTATTCGACTATTGAGGAATCTATCATGACAGCAGCCAGTTCAGTATTAAACCAGGGCTGACCAATTCCGGGAATTGTATAAAAATCATGATAAGCCCCTGCCATTCTTTTCCAGTTAGCAGTATCAGAATGACCTGATATCAGTATTAATCCAATTGCATCGGCATCTTTTGCATTTTGCGCTCTTAATCTTTGATTTTCCGGGCGATAAAGGTATTTCTGTAATATTTCCGCCGGGAGTGTTTTTCTGACATATTCTGGTATATTTTCAAACATTACCGCCCATTTGCCTGTAACATCGACATTTTTATAATCAACAATGTCAGAATCTGGCTCTCTGATCCCTGAACCCACAAACGCAAGTTTCCCGGTTAATTCATTAATTTCAAAGGGACCTCCAAATAACATAATAAAATTGTCCTCAAATGAGAAGGTGGAATCTTCCAAACCTTTTGAAACGATTATTTTAGTATTTAATCCGGGAGAGTATTTATCTATATTGATTTCCTGATAATAAGATAAAGTCTGTTTCTCATTCCTGCACATTGGTAATAACCCTGCCTGTCGGAATTGAGTTACACCATATTGAACTGCTTTATCATAACCGGAAGTTCCGGTCAGGCGTCCCTCAAGTTCATCTGAAGCAAGGAAAAACATATGATCACGCAGCTCTTCAATAGTTATTGATTCGGCACCATCAGATGTTATGTTTTCCTGACCTGCTAAAGAAACACTCAAGAGACTTAAAAAGAATAAAATATTTTGTTTCCTCATAGAACACTAAGATTTAGAAGGGATTATTGAAAACGTCTGATCCTTTAACGTCTTATAAGAACTCAAATAATGTTTCACGCTTCACGCCTCATGGCTCACTTCTTCCCGCCTCACTTCTCACCGCCTCACTTCTCACCGCTCACTGCTCACTGTTCACTGCTCACTGTTCACTCTTTCCGACTCACGCCTCACGCTTCACGACTCAGAATATTTCCTGAATCTCCTTTTTTATCATTTCCAGCGCGGGTGCAGTAAGTGAGCTCTTATGTTCCATCACCATATCCAGGATTTTCTGACTCAGGGTATATGCGCTTGCATTGGGTTCGATCTGCTGGGCAGCTGTATTAATAAGACTGATGATATTTGCCCGTGTGTTTTTAATCCTTTCCCATGCTTCAGAGCTGATGTAAACCTGCTGTGAAAGGTTATGATCGAATTCAGCACGGATGGTGGCAAGTAATTCTGACTGGAGCTGTTTGGCCGTAAGATTTGAGAGATTCTGCCGCATGATAATAGCCTCAGGAGAGATCCTTTCAAGTAAAAGTGCCAGCCTTTCATATGCCTGAAGCCGTATTGGCAAAACAGTTTTTTGGCCGGACAGCGAATTCTCGGAACGCCTTCTCTTTTCTTCATTTTTATACTGACTCACTATTATTAAATAGGCGGTAAGAAATACGACAAGTGCGGGAATCGTATATTTCAGGATTTCAAATATTGGGTCCATGTTGATAATTTTTATTCTTTTAATATATACAATATTAAGGATTTTCTTATTAAAACTGTATTTTTGGTTCGACTGAAAACTAATAATAAATGCTAATACCCCGGGTACTGGCAGAAAATTTTTCAGAATAGTTTTTAAATAATTTAAACTGTTTAATATATGACAAGTCTTTCATCACGTCTGACTAAAATGGCGGCTTCGGAAACGGTTGCTATGAACCAGAAAAGCAAAGACCTGCAGGCACAGGGAATTGATATTATCAACCTGTCAGTGGGCGAACCGGACTTTAATACTCCGGATCATATTAAGGAAGCCCTGAAAAAAGCAGTGGATGATAATTATTCATTTTATCCCCCGGTAGCAGGATTTCCTGCATTGAGAAAAGCAATAGTCGGGAAATTCAAGACGGAGAATGATCTGGATTATGATCCTGAGCAGGTAGTGGTATGCAGCGGGGCAAAACATTGTATTGTCAATGTTCTGCTTTCAGTCATTGATCCCGGTGATGAGGTGATCATACCCGCTCCTTACTGGGTCAGTTATGTCGAACAGGTAAAGCTTTGCGAAGGCACCAATGTTATTCTCAACACCACCCTTGAAAATGATTTTAAAATAACTCCGGACCAGTTGGAAAAGGCCATAACATCCAGGACTAAAGTTTTTCTGATTTGCTCACCCTCAAATCCCACCGGGACACTTTATACCCGCGAAGAACTTGAAGGACTGGCAAAAGTTCTGTCCGGGCATGAACGGATCATTATAATTTCAGATGAGATTTATGAACACATAAACTTTTCCGGGAAGCATGAAAGCATAGGCCAGTTTAATTACATTAAAGACAGGGTTGTGGTGGTCAACGGAGTTTCGAAAGGTTATGCAATGACCGGCTATCGTATTGGATACATGGCTGCTCCCCTTTGGATAACAAAAGCAGTGATCAAACTGCAGGGACAATTCACCTCAGGTGCAACTTCTGCAGCTCAGATTGCTTCCGTCACTGCACTGACGAGTGACCAGTCAAGCACCTTGAAGATGAATGTTGCATTTAAGCGGAGGAGGGATTATGTACTGGGAAGGATTGCGAAGTTGAAAGACGTTAAGTGCAGTATCCCGCAGGGGGCATTTTATGTTTTCCCTGATATGAGTGCATATTATGGGAAATCCCATAATGGAACACCAATTAGAAATTCTTCCGATCTCTGCATGTACCTTCTTGAAAAGGGGCATATTGCAACAGTTCCGGGATCAGCATTCGGGGAAGACAAATGCATCAGGATATCATTCGCAACTTCTGATGAGAATCTTGTAAAAGCTATGGACCGGCTCGAAGAAGCACTATCAGGATTAAAAGATTAACAGTTTAACCATGAAGAAGCTATTAACATCAACAGCTATAATCATCCTGGTAATTATTCTTGCAGGTTGTAAGGGTGATAAGAGCCTGAATGTTTTTACAGTTAACCAGGATATTCAATTCGGCCAGGCGCTGGATGAGGAGATTGCAGGCAATCCTTCTGAATATCCGGTTTTATCCGAGACAACCTATCCAGTTGCCTATCAGCACATCAGGAGAATCAGGGATAATATCCTGGCTTCCGGTGAACTGAAATATGCCAATAGGTTTACCTGGGAAGTGAAGATCATTGATGCAGATATTCTTAATGCTTTTGCAGCTCCTGGAGGATACATGTATTTCTATACCGGGCTGATAAAGTTCCTGGATGATGAATCTCAGTTTGCAGGTGTGATGGCTCATGAAATGGCTCATGCCGACAGGAGGCATGCCACAGATAATCTGACCAAACAATACGGAATATCTATATTACTGGATATACTTTTAGGAAATAATCCCGACACACTGGCAAGTATAGCAGCAGGTTATGCAAATGGTTTGACGTCACTTGCTTTCAGCCGGGCAAATGAATACGAGGCTGACGAATATGCAGTTAAATATTTGAAAAACACTGATTATGCCCCTTGTTCCCTGGGAGATTTTTTCACCAAGATGGAGGCCCAGGTAGGTTCAGCAGAACGTCCTCCTGTATTTTTAAGCACCCATCCTTCACCTGAAGACAGACTGGAAAAAATCAACGCAAACTGTGCCGGCTCATCAGGGGAATTGTTTGTTACAAGATACCATGATTTTAAAAATAGCCTGCCTTAACAGTTCCGAGTTCTGAGTTCCGGGTTCCAGGTTAGGGTAGTAACCGAAAATATGGGATCGGAACTTTAAACTCGGAACTCGGAACTCGGAACTTAGAACCTGGAACCCGGAACTTAGAACCTGGAACCCGGAACTTAGAACCTGGAACCCGGAACCTCTTCATTCTTCAAGATCCCTGCCAATATATTCCTCATAATCCTTAATCTTTGGGGAATAAGGTTCGCTAAAGAGTGCAGAAGAAATTATAAAATCTGCAGTCGACCTGTTACATGCTGTAGGAACATTATACAATACCGTTATTCTGAGTAATGCCTTTACATCCACATCATGTGGCTGAGGTTGCATCGGGTCCCAGAAGAAGATCATAACATCCACCTGGCCCTCGGATATCATTGCACCCAGCTGCTGGTCCCCGCCCAGAGGCCCGGATTTGAGTTTCCGGATATTGATTTTGGTTTTATCCTTCTCATTGATCTTATCCTGAAGGGCCTGCTCAACCAGCCTGCCGGTCGTACCTGTACAGATTAAACGGTGCTGGCGAAGGATTTCCCAGTTCCATTCAACCCACTCTATCAGATCTTTTTTCCGGTTGTCGTGTGCAACCAGGGCAATTCTTTTGATTTTTTCCATATTTTTATCTGAATTTTTTCCAAAATTAGTAACTCATCCTTAAAAAGCTGTCAAGTTTTTTTTAAACATTAATTAATTATTGTTTTTTTGT
>JBGPAO010000186.1:0-6737 GCA_041480755.1 Bacteroidia bacterium | reverse complement strand
CCAGCCATGAAAAAAATTACAAATCTGAAAAAAGGAATCATTTCTATATTAATGGTATTGGTGATTTCAGGAACTTTGTCATTTGTTAAAGGGCAAGCACCTGTTACACCAGCCAGCCATACGGAATGTGAATATTTTATCGGAAGTCTTACTTATTCTGTCAGGCTCTTAAAAGGAAATTCTTATCAATGGTATTCAGCACCTCCCAAAAGTAAGTTATGGACACCTATCCCAGGTGCAGCAAGCAATGTCCTGACTTTGACATTTGGCAAGGGTGAACTACTTGGACCATTAACCAGGGAATATAACGGAACCCAATTCAAATGTTTGATTACTTTTTTAGGTGAACCATCTTACAGTGAGGTTGCCTATCTTTATGTTCATTATAGACCCTCAATATCTGCACACCCTGCGAGTGCGACAAAGTATGCCGGGGAAAGTGTCACTTTCAGTGTTGCTGCTTCCGGCTCACTACCCAGGTATTACCAATGGCAATTAAATACTGGTGGCGGATATTCAGATATCTCAGGAGCAACATCATCATCATATACAATATCTGCAGTTGTTCCAGGTGATGCAGGTGATTATCGTTGTAAAGTTACCAATGATTGTGGGACTGCCTATAGCAATGGTGCTACTCTTACGGTGTTAGAACCTCTATACAGCGATGGCTGGTTTGCACAAAGTTCAGGAACGAGCAAGGATATCAGGCAAATTTCTGCAATTTCAAAATATAATGCATGGGCTGTAACCAGTGAAACAGATCAGCTTCTCCATACAAATGACGGAGGTGGTAATTGGAGTACAGTGTACATGGTAGATGCAGGTGCTAATGCATTGAGCTATTATGGTTATTGCATATGGTTCCCGAGTTCAAATAACGGTTATGTTGGGGGATGGGACGGATATGCTTACACTACCAATGGCGGGACAACCTGGACAAGAAAGGACGTGAAAGATTCCATTGACTTAAGCGATTATTTCTATACATATGATATTTATTTTTATAATACCAGCATTGGCTGGATTGTCGGTACAGATGGTCTGATTGCATATACCTCAGATGGTGGAGCTAACTGGACAAAGCAAAACTGGGGTAAAGACCCGGTCAAAGTTACTGATGCAGATTTAAAATGTATCTACTTCCTTGACTCTCAATACGGTTGGATCGGGGGAGCGAATGGCGTAATCCTGGCTACAACAGATGGTGGAGCACACTGGACACTTCAATCTGCACCCGAGACTCAAACAATTATGGATATTCATTTTGTCAGTGCAACTAAAGGATTTGCAGTTGCCGGATATAATGGACTTTATTTGACTGAAAATGCAGGCACTAACTGGGTCAAGTACACCGGTACGCTTCCGTATTTTTATGCTTATACGATAGACTTTGTTGATGTCAATACAGGTTGGATGGCCGGGTATGGATATAAAGGCGGTGGTGTGTATGGTGGCACTATCATGAGAACAAATGACGGTGGCAGTATATGGTATAGCCAGTCTGTTGAAGATGCAGACTATCTGTATCATATTGCAATGGTAGATCTGGATAATGGCTGGGCAATAGGGAGGGCTGGCTCGATCCAGAGAACTGCCTATGGAGGATGTCTCCATCCGACAATGAACCTTTATAATGATCAGGCATTATGTGCCAGTTCAAATTATATGATTATTGCTGATACCTTCAGGCAAAATGATAATGTTTTCTATGCCTGGAATACCGGAGCCACTTCAGGTAAGCTGACAGTAAGTGAAACAGGAACATATAGTGTAATTGTTACAAATCTATGTGGAGAAACTGCAACAGATTCCGTAAAGATTGTATTTTATCCATTACCTGTTGCATATGCCGGTGAAGATGTTAGTATTTGCCCTGGTGATACCGTTCAGCTAAATGCTACAGGAGGAGCAAATTATTCATGGACACCGGGTTACACTTTGAGTGATCCTGGTATACAGAATCCGCGTGCTTTCCCGTATGCAACTACAACGTATACTGTAAGCGTTACAGACACCAATTTCTGTGCTAAAACAGACCAGGTCACAGTTACAGTACCTGTTCCCTATGGAGATGAAGAAATTTGCCTTGTTTCGGTTGATCCTGAAACGGAGAAAAATATGGTGATCTGGGAAAAGACACCTGATGTAGGGATTGAATATTATTATATTTATCGTGAATCTAATGTGGCAGGTATTTATAATATAATAGGTAGCGTACCAGTTAACGATTTCTCCGTTTTTGTCGATGAGGGTTCAAATCCCAAGGAACAGCAATATATTTATAAGATATCTGCTGTCGATACATGCGGGACACAATCTGAACTCAGTCCCTACCATAAAACCATCCTGCTTCAATATGACGGCAATGCTGGAGGTGTAAATCTGAGATGGGATAAATATGAGATAGAAGGCGTTCCAATTAATTTCGATAGCTACATTATCTACAGGGGATCAGATTCTACTAAATTGACAGAAGTCAAAACCATTTCTGCGAGCCTCACATCATGGATCGATACGGATCCGGTAGCAAATTCAATAAAACAGTATTACAGAATTGCTGGAGTCAAAGGCGAAATATGTGATCCTGCGAATCTTTTGGGTAAAAAAGCCGGGACAGGACCTTACAGCCATTCAATGTCGAATATCGAAGATAACAGGCTCCAGGTAGGGATCAACGATCTGCGGGATAATATATATAACCTGTATGTATATCCGAATCCATTTAACCATCAAACCAGGATAACTTACAGTCTGAACAAACCCTCTGACGTTAGAATTGAGATATATAACCTGCTGGGCGCCAGGACTGCAGAAATTGCCAATATGAAACAGGATCCGGGTGAATTCTCCTATGATCTAAACGCAGCAGTTTTAGGGGTAACTGAAGGTGTATTCTACCTAAGATTCACTGTTAACGGAAATACAACCGTTAAAAAGCTGATCCTGACGAAATAATCTTCTGATTATATCAGACTGAAAAGGGAGATGGGAATTAACGTCTCCCTTTTTTATTGGTTAACCGGAGAAGGAAGTCTTCAAGTCTCCCAGTCTCCCAGTCCTCCAGTCTGCAAGGGTAATAGAACAGGGTAAAGGTGCGAGGAGGAAAAAACTGCTTATTTAAACATTGAAGTAGATTGGATATGTTTCACAACAGAATAGTTGTTCCCGTGGAGGGGCTGTGTTATTGCGAAATTTAAATGCTGAACTACTTATTAATCCGGGAGAAAATTGAATGACATAGGCTCACCATATAACTCTGCCGGGAGGCAGAAAAAAGCAAAGCAATAATCGACAATTTCATGTAAATTGAGCAATAATACAGCCCCGGAACATGAAAGGGAAGAATTATTCTGTTGCGAAAGAGTCCATTAATTTGGTGGAAGCTTTTAAGTCTATTGGAGTAATATAGCCAGTTCCCTGATATCCCTGTTGCCACGAAGAAACTCCTCAATGCCCATCCTTTTCTTCCCGGCCAGCTGAAGGTCAGTAATACTTATAAAGCCATCCCTGCAGGCTGCCTTGAGGAATTTTTTCTGGTCGGTGACCAATATCCCGGGTTTATAATTGTGGGTTGCTACCTCGCTAACAGAATTGTAGATTTTAACGGTGAATTTCCGGTCATTTTTTAGTGTCCACTCCGACCATGCTGCCGGATGAGGACTGAGTCCACGGATAAAATTATATATCTCACCGGCGGTTTTATCCCAGGCGATGCGGCAATCCTCAGTGGTTATTTTCGGGGCAGTCTTTAATTCCGCGATTTTCCCGGTTAACTCAGCCTGACTGGTCTCTTTATAATTACCATCTATAATACTTCTGACTGTTTTTACAACCAGTTCTGCACCTGCATGCATCAGCCTGTCATGAAGCTCACCCGCAGTCTCGTTATCTCTGATCTTAATTCTTTCCTGAAAAAGGATATTACCGGTATCGATTTCATGCCGGATAAAAAAAGTTGTCACCCCTGTTTCTTTTTCACCATTTATTATTACATGGTTAACAGGAGCTGCACCCCTGTACTGGGGCAGGAGGGATGCATGAAGGTTGATAGTGCCATGGGAAGCCAATGCCCATACTGCTTCAGGCAGCATTCTGAAAGCAACAATAACCTGTAAATCAGGCTTTAACGAACGGAGCTCTTCAATGAATACAGGATCTTTTAGATTTGGTGGTTGGAGAATGGTTGAGATCCCGGTTTTAACAGCATACTTTTTAACCGCAGATGATATTAATTTCTGGCCACGTCCTGCAGGTTTGTCCGGCGCTGTTATAACGCCGGCAATATTGAGTTTTTCCTTAATAAGCGCATCAAGACTTGCCACAGCAAAATCAGGAGTACCCATAAAGACTATCCGAAAGTCATCTTTTTTCATGCATCAGATTCTCCGTGATCGTAGCGAGCCAGATCGAGGAAATGTCCCAGTTTTTTCTTTTTGGTCTCCAGATAGAACTTGTTGTACTCGTTCGGTTCGATTTCGATAGGGATATTTTCCACGATTTTCAGCCCATAGCCTTCGAGACCTGCTCTTTTGACAGGATTATTGGTTATTAACCTGAGTTTTCCAAGTTCCAGTTCATGCATTATATTTGCGCCCACTCCATAATCCCTCTCATCAACCCTGAAACCCAGCTCCAGGTTTGCTTCAACAGTGTCGCGTCCCTGCTCCTGCAGTTTATAAGCTTTGATCTTATTATAAAGCCCAATCCCTCTTCCTTCCTGGTTCAGGTAAATAATCACCCCGCGGCCCTCTTTCTCTATCATTTCCATGGCCTTATGAAGCTGCGCTCCGCAATCACACCTGTACGAGCCGAATATATCTCCTGTTATGCAGGAGGAATGTATCCTTACCATGACAGCTTCGTCTTTTGTCCAGGAACCCTTCAGCAGTGCAACATGTTCAATGCCATTGGATTTCTGAATGAATGGAATAAGCCTGAATGTGCCGTATTTAGTGGGAAGTCTGACTTCCACGCCTTTGATCACAATACTTTCTGTTTTTAACCTGTAGGCGATCAGGTCTTTAATAGTAATAAGCTTCAATCCGAAACGCTTTGCAATCTTTGTCAGTTGAGGAAGACGGGCCATCGTGCCATCTTCATTCATTATTTCAACAAGTGCTCCGCCGGGTGTAAGTCCTGCCAGGTTAGTGATATCAACAGCAGCCTCGGTATGTCCCGCCCTGCGCAGGACTCCCTTGCTTCTTGCTTTAATGGGGAAAATATGTCCCGGCCGTGCAAGGTCTCCGGGTTTTGTGGTCTGATCCAGCAGGGCTTTGATTGTCTTGGCACGGTCACTTGCCGAAATCCCCGTTGTAACGCCCTGTCCGATAAGATCAACAGTGACAGTAAATGCTGTTCCATGCCTGCTCGTATTAACTCCAACCATCAGGTCAAGATCCAGTTCCTCGCAACGCTCTTCAGTAAGGGCGACACATATCAGTCCCCGAGCATGTGTTGCCATGAAATTGACTTTCTCAGGTGTGATAAGGTCTGCGGCGGCAACAAAATCACCCTCATTTTCCCGGTCCTCATCGTCAACAACAACGATTATATTACCTTTCCTGATCTCCTCAATTGCCTCATCAATAGTGCTGAAAGGGCTGGGATCACTTATCTTTCCTTTGCGTAGGCTGCCAGACATTTGTTTCACTTCCTTTTATAAACTTAAAGAATCCGGCAAACAAGGCCAGATTCATGCTATAGAAATGCGTAATGAACCGCAAAAATACAATATGTATATTTAATTTCCTTAACAAAAAATCAATAAAAGGGATAATAATCAGGATCCCCTGGGTAATCAGCGCTATCCTGTAGAATAAATTGACCTTGAAAAGGAAGATATTTGAAATGATCAGCAATAAAAGCAAAAATGGACCGATCCATCTTAACACTTTGTGGGATAATAAACTAAATGAAAGAGCCGTATACGGAGGCCACAACAGTTTGTAAAATGCCCGGAGATTCTGGTAGTTGCCGGCTGAAATCCGGATCCTTCTGCGAAATTCGTCAATCAGGCGGTTCGGTACATTTTCGAAACACACCGCCTCCTTTTCAAGAATGCACCTGTACTTTTTTTCAAGCACTTTCATGGTGACATAAAAATCATCAACAGAAAATCCCTCCGGGACAGGCTCAAATAATTCATTACGTATGGCATAACATGCACCGTATGCTCCCATCATATTGCCCCATGTCAGACCTTCTTTATACTTCAGGTCTATTTCACGCGACATGAATGACCATTCCTGTATGGATATGCCGGAAGCATCAGATCTTTTATTGACGATATTTGCTCCGACAAGACCGATCGATCCGTTCCTGAAATGTTTGGCAAGATTATAGATCAGATCAGGAGTGAAAAAAACCTGGGCATCAGTGAATATTAGTATTTCCCCTTTGGCCTCCTTATTAAGCCTGTTTAACACGCTTGCTTTTCCTTTTCTTTCCGGATATGCGAAAAACCGTATTGAAGGTTCTTCAACAGAAAACAGTTTCAGTATCGCATTGGTCTTGTCAGTTGATCCGTCTGAGCCGATAAGCATTTCAAACTTGTCTTCAGGATAGTTGGTTTTAAATACAGTGCGAAGTTTCTGACGTATTACACTTTCTTCATTATATACAGAAAGGATGACAGATACAAAAGGCAGGTCATCATCAGAAGCAAAAATATCCTCATTTTTCTTTTTATTCCGGGACAGAAAATAAAGAATAGCAGGATAGATCAGATATGAATG
>JBGPAO010000185.1:0-6741 GCA_041480755.1 Bacteroidia bacterium | reverse complement strand
AGCATCATCAAACTATATTTCGGCCTTAACGGCAAGCATCAGCATACCCTGGAAGAAATCGGAGAACAATTCACCCTCACCCGTGAAAGGGTGCGCCAGATAAAGGAAAAAGCCATCAAAAGGCTGAAACATACTACCCGAAGCAAAATCTTAAAGACGTATCTTGGTTAGATTCAGTCTATTGATTCACTGCGGGATCGAATTTCCCTATGAAGTCCAATTGCTAAATTGTTACAGTTAATCTTTTCATTTTAGTCAAGCCATTTAACCATTTGGCTATTTTTTTGAGACATTTAAGTCATTTGAGATATTACTTCTCCTACCGTTAAGTTCAGAATTGAGCAATAAATCATTATTTTTGCAGTAATTTAAGTCCAACGAAGATGTCTCTAATCATCGCTCCTTCTATATTGACGGCCAGTTTTCTTGATCTCCGTAAGGAGATTGAAATGATTAACCACAGTGATGCTGACTGGATCCACCTTGATATTATGGATGGCGTGTTTGTTCCAAATATTTCATTCGGATTTGAAATAATAAAGCAGATAAAATCAATTGCGGAAAAGCCGCTTGATGCTCACCTTATGATAACGGATCCGGGCCGTTATCTTGAAGAATTCAGACATTCCGGGGTTGATAAGCTGACAGTTCACTATGAAGACAGTATCCATCTTCACAGGACTATACAGCATATCAAATCGCTGGGCATGAATGCCGGAGTAGCGATCAATCCGCACACTCCTGTCAATGTTCTTGAAACAATTCTGCCTGACCTTCATATGGTTCTTATTATGACTGTTAATCCGGGCTTCGGTGCCCAGTCATTTATCGATTCAGGCCTTAACAAAATACGGCAATTGAAAAAGCTGATTCAGGAAACCGGCTCTGACGCTCTGATCCAGGTTGACGGCGGAGTGGACCTGAAAAACATCCATTCCCTGGTTGATGCAGGTGCTGAAGTTTTCGTGGTAGGGAACACAATATTCTCATCAAAGGACCCGGTGAAGGTAATTCAAGATCTTAAATTACTGTGAAATGGTATTTTATTCAAGGATTATGCTACCACGGAATATTTGTTCACCAGCTAATTCAACAAAATAATAACCTGTCTTAAGATCCTCCCTTATAAGCGTTACTTCACTGGTGACAATATTATCTTTTGTCAGCACAGTTTTACCCGTTATATCCCTTATTGTCAATCGATAATTTGATTTCCCCCAATTGTTAAACCGGATTATAAAACTCTCATGTGCCGGATTAGGATATATGATCAGTTGATCTGCAATATCAGGTTGTGAAATCCCTGTTACAAATTTATTGTCTTCCAGGTTTGACATTGACCGGGTATATTCATCTGTCTGGTTTTTCTTCCCGGCTGTTGGAAAACATGACTGGGCTTTGACTCCGGCAACTCTGTAATAATATTTGCCTAGTAAAACGTTTGGATCGGTATCCGTATAAACCTTTAAATCAGCAGAAACCTGGTCAATATATTGAAGATCGGCCGAATCCGAACCCCGGTAAATTTCATATGTTAAGAACTCCATTGTACTTCCGCCTACGTCATATTGCTCCCATTTCAGGTTCACTCCATCTTTTGATGATACATATTGGAGAAACAGGGGTTTATGATAAACTGCTGTGACCAGATCTGAAATGTTACCGCAGGTATCAATGGTAGTCAATTTATAAACCCATTGTCTTTTTTCGGGATCAGCGAATGTATCTTTAAATATACTCAAAGCTTCATAGGGAATAGTCCCGATTATTTCATAATTTCCAAGAACCTGGGTTTGACGATGAAGCTGATATGCAACAATACCCTTATCCGGGGTTTTGTTCCAGACAATCAGGTTTCTTCCTGTAAAAAGATCGATCGTAATCAAACAAATATTTTCAGGGTATGGCTTGCTGTAAATAACATTAATAGTATCATAATTCGCGCATTCATTATCATCTGTGACCCTGACAATATATTCACCTTCCATTGATACCTGTATAGACTGACTTATAATATTGCCGGGAGTCCACAGATAGGAAGAAAATCCAGTACCTGCATCCAATGTAACCTCAGAACCGTCACATTCGGTCATATCCTCACCCAGGCTGACAACAGGTATGTCATAAATGATAATCGAATTTGTACTTCTGTCCGAAAGGCTGTCATCATCATTCATCGCATAGGCATAATAATTACCGGACTGGATGTTATTCGTGGAAATCATAATATCAGAGTTTGATGCATGAATATCAGCCACCGCTCCTTTCCCGTCCAGCACAGCTGCATTTAAATCCCCCACATCAGTCTGCGGTTGATTTTCAACTACTATATATACATATCCATTATCCGTACTACTCCTGACTGTAATCTGGTTACCTATGCCGTTACATGCTGCAAGGCTGATAACAGTAATCACTGGTTTCTCAAAATCAAGATTGCCAGTTCGGTCAGAGGCAAAAACAAAAGTCGTGGCCATCTTTCTCACAAGGATAATTTTTATCCCGGTTACATCAACCGTTGTATAATCTGTTATCTGTGTATATTTAATACCTCCATCTGTCGAATATTCATATTTGTCCGCCAGCCCGACATTTACTCCGGTTCCATCGGTTGATTTTTTAAAAACTGCAAACTGTGTATTTTTATCCGACAGTGACACAATTGGTGCTGAAGGCCGGGCAGGCACAATAAGTTCCTGGATCAGGCCTGAGAAATTAATTAAAGAAGCTTTTTTTCGGATGTACAGAGTAGAGTTGGGCGTCAATGATAGCATCAAACTTTGCCCCGGCAGCGCACCAGCCATATCAGGGAAATCTGAATATTCATACTCCGGATCCACATTCGTTTTTGTGGTTTCATTTATGAAATCAATAGCAAATGCAGGTTTTATCGGACGAGCCGGAACAACAAGATGTTGTGTTTCGCTGGCAAAACTGCCAGATGTTGCTTTTCCTCTGAAGTAAATATCAGTCCCTGCCGTTAAGCTGATACGTAAGTTGGCGCCTGACATTTTGCTTGTAAAACCTTGATTTTCAGCATATTCATGTACCGAACTAACAACTTCATTGGTTGTTTCACCAACATAATCAATTGTATATGCTGTTGCAACTGGTGGCCGTGAAGTCACATCCAGATGATATATTTCGCTTTTAAAACCTGATTCAGTAGCTTTAATTCTGAAATACAAATCTGTTCCGGGAGAAATCGTCACTTTTGTATTATTGCCATTCCGGGCACCTGTCATATCTGACTGGGTTGAATATTCGACGGATGCTGGAACAGTTTCATTTGTTGTCTCATTAAAATAATTAATTGTATAGCTCGTAATCAGGGGTCTTGAAGGTACAACCAAATGTTGCGGTTCACCTGGTAAAGTACTGGCGGTTGGCTTAACTCTGAAATAAATATCTGAACCGGGGATCAGCGGAATTGTGACACCCTCTCCATTTATATTACTGGTATTAAAGTTGTTATCATAATTATACTCAACAGTAGAAGGTACTGTCTGAACAGTTTTCTCATTTATAAAATCAACAGTGAATGTGGTCTTTTCAGGGGCTGCCGGAATATTCGCAACCAGATTAAAATTGGAAGGAACGGATTTCTGCCTGACATATACGGGCCCTTCATCAAAAATAACCGATGTGGTACCACCTGTGCAATTTTGCCAATCACCATCCGATCCGGTTGTTGAATTAATACTGTATTGCATTTCAGTGGTTGTCCCGATCAGTATACAATTTCCAACATGAAGTGTTACACCTGAAAGGACTGATCCAGTATAATGTCTTTCCGGATTACCTTCATATGTAAATGGTATATATAATTCACTCCCCGGACCTCCTGTATATTCATATGCCATTATAGTATATTCCGTACTTGAAAGAAGTCCTGTAACGGTTACATTAGTGCCTGTTCCCTTATAAACACAGTACCATCCTGATGATCCTATTTGGGAACCTGAGCCAAAGATTGAACTGGCACTGTAAGATATATGATCGGCAGGGAGGACCACTTCGCCACCTCCTGTCCTCATGAATACTGCTGTTGCACTGCCATCACCACGCGACCATTCAATGGTGAAACGATCTGTATTAACATCAGAAAAAAGTAAAGATCCGGATTGGGTAAAAAGTTTACTTATATATACCCGGCCTTCCACACCAGACATACTGGCTACTCCTGGTGCCCCTGTGATTAAATAATTATCTGACAAACAAACAGATGTCCCGAAATGGTTTTTCTCAGCTCTGTTTAGAGCAACCATTTTAATTAAATTGTCCCAGTTATTAAATCCATTTCGATCCCGATAGAAGATATAAACAGCACCTGCGCCATCCAAAGGATTCATCCCCGAAGCATCCGTAGTATTAGAAGGGATTCCGATGATGGCATAATTAGTCGAAATAGAAACAATTTCCCCAAAATAATCATTCTGGACTCTATCGGGAGAGACGAGTTTATTTGTCTGACCCCAGTTATTGTTACCTCCCTGATCTTTGTTAAATAAATAAACTGCCCCGGCATTGTCGATATAATTTCCTCCTGAGGCATCGTAATCCTGTTCTGTCGCACTGACAGCTGCCTTACTACCATAAACAACAACTGTTCGCCCAAAACCATCATTTCCCTGCCGGTCTGTTGTAACTATTTTTTTGACCTGTCCCCAGTTATTTGCTGAACCCTGATTACGGTAAAAAACATATGCAGCCCCGGCACCAACTAAGGGATTCCCGCCAGAAGCATCAGTTGAATTGCCCGGTGCACCGGAAATAATATAATCGCCAGAAATAGAAACCGATATTCCAAAGCCATTTTCTATTGCCCGGTCAGATGCTGCAATTTTTTTAACCTGCCCCCAGTTCCCTGTCCCTCCCTGATCTTTATTATAAATATAAGCTGCACCAGCCATAGACAAAGGATTACTCCCATTTTCATCATCAGGTTCAAAAGGCGTACTTACAACCAGGGTATTGCCATCAATACTTACAAAGTATCCGAATAAACACCCTTCACCAGGATCACTGGCAACAATCCTCTTTACAAGTCCCCAATTATTTGCACCACCCTGGTTCCTGTAGTAAATGTAAGCTGCTCCAGTCTGATTTTCTTCACCAAAACTGCCCACAACTATATAATCACCTGATATCGAAACTGAAATGCCGAAGTATACGCACTCTTCGCATC
Source organism: Bacteroidia bacterium (assembly GCA_041480755.1). Classification (GTDB taxonomy): domain Bacteria; phylum Bacteroidota; class Bacteroidia; order Bacteroidales; family SM23-62; genus LJUQ01. Next base: position 1,553 of record JBGPAO010000185.1, on the reverse strand, counting down.
CGGTAGTAGAAGGGATCTTCTTAACTTCTCCCCAGCGATCATCACCATTCTGGTATTTGTACAATATATAGACCGAACCATATCCACCAACGACAGCATAATCTCCCGAAACGGATACTGAATAACCATACCCGCTCTCTTCATCCCCATCCGATGCGAGATTATTTATAATCTGAAACCAGTTTCTGATTTGCCACAATTCGAAACTGTTATTATTCAAATTTACAGCTGTACCGTTGGGAGACTCAAATATTAAATTGTCAAGATATTGTATTTCTCCGGAGGTAAAACCGGACTGAGTGTAAAACCTTACCCCAACCTTCACTCCCACAGCTCCTGTCGGAACTGTTCCATTGACAGTATAAAGTACATAATCCTGATCATCAACGCCATCACCACCATATACTGCCGGCCATGCAGTTGCTGCGCCATTCCACTCAAGGACTGCCTGGACCCGGACATGAGCACTGGTATTGTAATAAAACATGAGTTTATAGGTCAAACCTGCAGTGACCGGGATTTCTTTACTTCTTATATCACACTGTGCTTCATCGGTTGAATTAATTTCAATGGCAAGTCCGGATGTTCCTTCCTGCACATTAACTTCGTCCTTAATCAGTCTGATCCCGGTATCTCCCGTCCAGTATGATGGCACCTCTTGAGCATAAACCCAAACTATTGAAGCAGTCATTAATAAGGTCATTAAAAAACCCGGTTTAATTGGCTTCATATAATTATATTATTATGAACTCTAAAGTTTTTGATATCAATAATTCCCAATCTATCAATCTGTGAATCTTCTATTCAATTATGACAATTCCCCTGTAAATTTCCCTTCCTGCAACCTCGACATAGTAGTACCCCGGGCTCAATTTGCCCCTGTACAATTTAATTTCCTGGTCAGTAATGTTTTCTTTGATTAACCTAACTTTACCAGCTGCATCCCTTAATATGATCCTGTATTGGTCATGACCTGGATTATTAAATCTGATAGTGGAAAAATCACTGAATGGATTCGGAAAGATCTCCAGGTTATCTCTGCCATCCTGGAGCCCGTTAATTCCGACCTGGAATCTGTTATCCTCGATATTTGACATGGAATGACTGTAAGGTCCTGAATCAGCTTTCTTACCAGAAGTCGGGTAACATGCATCTGATTTTACACCGGCAACACGGTAATAATACTTACCCTGAAGAACATTTGGATCGTTATCTGTATATACCCTGAGATCTCCTGAAACTTCATCAAAATATTGCAAATTAGTGGAGTCTGATCCACGGTAAATTTTATATGTCACAAAATCCATCTCAGCTCTTTCCACCTCATATTTTTCCCACGCCAGGTTAACTCCATTATCTGTTGAGACATATTGAAGAAACAGGGGCTTATGATAAGGTGATACAAGAATATCGGAACCATTTCCACAGGTATCAATTATGGTAAGTTTATACACATATTGTCTTTTTTCCGGATCTGCTGTTTCATCTTTATACACACTTAAATTATCGTATGGAACTGTGTCAATGGGTTCATATTTACCCAGCACACCGGT
>JBGPAO010000184.1:0-6761 GCA_041480755.1 Bacteroidia bacterium | reverse complement strand
GGACTGGGAGAGGGATATTCATCTGTTTCGATAGCTGAAGGGTATCTGTTTACTTCAGGTTTGATTGATAAGCAAACGTATGTTTTTGCATTTGACCTCAAAGGGAATCAGAAATGGAAAAAACCCAATGGGCAGGCATGGGAAACGACGCTATCATGGGCAACTTCATATACAGGTTCCAGAAGCACACCGACGTACGATGAAGGAGTTGTTTATCACCTTGGAGAGATGGGACGACTGGCAGCCTTTAATTATAAAACCGGAGATGAGATCTGGAGTCTGGATCTGCCTGACCGGTTCAATGCCGAAATTCCTGAATATGGCTATTGTGAATCTGTTATTATCGATGGAGACAGGTTGTATTGTAATCCGGGAGGCAAGAAGGGATATACGGTCTGCATTGATAAAAAAAATGGAAATCTGATCTGGGCTAATACTGAAATTCAGGAAGCTATCGGAAACAGCTCTTCTATTATTTTTGAGTATGGTGGATATCGCCAAATCGCTGGTGTGACATCAAAATCAATTTATGGTATGGACACAGGAACCGGGAAGCTTCTATGGATTGTAGATTATGCAAACAGCCGGGAAAATAATATAGCGGGTCCCATTTTTAATGACGGATATATATTCTCTGCGAGCGGTTATGGTAAAGGAAGTACCCTGATAAAACTTAAAGTTTCAGGCAGCAAAATCATTCCTGAAACAGTCTGGCAAACAGAGTTAATGGACAATCTTCATGGGGGCGTCATTCTGCATAACGGATACCTGTATGGTTCAGGCCATAATAACAGGGGATGGTACTGCCTGGATTTCATGACAGGCAAGGAAATGTGGAAATCATCCGAAATAGGGTCGTTGACATTTGCTGATGGGATGTTATATTGCCTGGATGAAAAAGGCATTATGACCCTGGTTACTGCTACTCCTGAAAAATATGATGCTGTCAGCACCTTTGAAGTCCCCAGCGGAGGTAAGGGTATGCACTGGGCGCATCCGGTGGTTTGCGGGGGGCGGCTCTATATTCGTCACACTGATAAAATATTCGTTTATGAAATAAAAGGGAAATAAATTCAGGGTCACAGGGCAACAGGGTTGCAAGTCAGCGAGACTGTTTATTCAGGAGCAAATCCTTTTTACTACTTATGACTATCTTGTTATACTTCTAAGAACTTTACAGCAAGATTTGGAGATGTAAGGTTCAAATAATAAAATTAAAACCCTGCCACAATTTGTAATTTCCGGTTATGCCCACTTGCCTCAGAGTGCTCAAACAGCAGTAGATTTATTACAGAAAGGTGATTAAAGAAGTGGTGCCAGAGGAAGACAAATCAGGTTGTTTAGGTATTGCTCTTATTATTATTGTGGTTTTTCTTTGTTCAATCAATTTTTCCTGTAAAGTTTTTAATGAACAAGCAAGTCTTAAAGACACTCTGATTTTTGAAATAAGAGATTTTGAAATAACGGTGGAAAAAGGCAGTTATGGTATGGGTGATACTTATACTGGAAGAGGCACTGTGGTTCTTAAATCTGAAAAATACAAGAATGAAGTAATTGAACTGCAATATGCTTTTCATGTTTTAGGATACAATATTCTTAAACCCGGTAAAATAGAAGTTAGTGATTGAATAAGGTAAAATAAGAGGACCTGACACCCCCGGCATCAGGTCCTCTTAAAAACAGAATAGACAAAGAAAAAACCTATTATGTTGTATTTGCCATTTCAGGATTTATCGCAAAGAATATCCTATATCTTTTAATTTCATCATCCAGTTCCTGACATGCTTTTTCTGGGTCGTCTGGTAATTGTAAGTTCATATCCAGATTAAGATGACTTTTTATCAATGACCTATAGCACTGAACGATAAACTTTTTCATTTCAAGTTCTTTCTTTTTTTTCTCCTATTTCAGTCCGTAAAATATCCGTTTGTTTTTCTTATACCGGCGTATTCTTTTCTTCATTTCCTTTTTATTTGAATTATACTTTTTAATCATGATGTTTTTATCAGGTGATGCTCTGTTTTTAACACCTGTATATAGATGTCCATTATCCAGATAAGACATCAAATGTCTTGTTTCAACATTTGTGAGTTTAATATGGTCTTGAAATGATTGTGCCGTGGCAACTTTTGCGAACATTATGCCCAGCACCAAGGTCGCAATTTTAATAAGGTGTCTCATTCTTTTCTCCAATCAAAGTTAGTTGTAAATAAGTATTGCCTGACAAGATTTTTTCAACCAGTTTCAGGTAAGTTCAGTTAAATGATTAGTATGGAAGTGTATATTGATGTTGATTGATGCTGAAGTTTTGTTTAATTTTATGCAGATATTAATTCCTTAACAACAAAACTGAAATAGTCATTTGTTTGTAATAGGTAAGTGAAATAAATAAACAAAGTCGAACTGATAACGACAGTATGTCGGGATCTCAAGAAATTGTTAATAAAACGTAGGTAAATATGAAACGCAGGAAATTTGTAAAGACATTACCGGCTGCGGCTATTATAGCTGGTTCAGCAGCAGGATATTCACTGGATGAATCAGGTTCAAAAGATTTGCAACCGATTGTTCTGCCTTCACCGGAGAAAGATGGCGGTAAATCATTTCTGGAAGCTGTCCGGATGAGAAAAACTTCACGTAATATCAGTTCTAAAGAACTTCCTCTTCAGATGCTTTCCAATCTTCTCTGGGCGGCGTTTGGAGTAAACCGGGAAAGGGCCTCATTCAATAAAGCGGGACGGACGGCTCCATCAGCCAGCAATTCACAGGAGATTGATCTTTATGTTGCATTGGCGGAGGGGGTTTATATTTTTGAAGCTGTTCCTCATCGACTTGTCCCTATAGCGGCTGGAGATTTCAGGAAAAGAGCAGGAAGAGGCAGAGCAGCAACAGCGCCTGTAAATATCTTCTATGTGGTAAATTTTACCAGGTACGACACAGGCCCTGAACAACCCGACCATGCAATCGGAGATCCTGAAGTACAGAAATCTTATTATTATACCGATACAGGTTTCATTGCCCAGAATGTATATCTTTTCGCGGCTTCCCAGGGGCTGGCCGCCTGGTTCCATAATTGCGACAAAGAAAATACGATCAATGAATTTAATCTTAGTGCACAACAGAAAGTTCTGTTTGCACAATCTGTGGGTTATCCGGAAGAGAATTAGGAAGCAAATTAAGAAACGGATACAGTATTAATAATAGAATGTTGTTTAAGAATTAATTTATTTGCGGTTTGATTTAATTATCATGTGGTAGTATGAAGCTCCAGTGAAACCGGTTATCCGGATCCATTTTTCTATCTGGGTACTTCCTGCCTGGGTATGCCAGTCCTTCTCAATATCCAGGTGGCATTTTTTCCCCTCACCGATGCGGTCATGATGACAGAACCGGCATTCGATCGGTTGGACTCCGGTTCCGAATAATTCACACAGGGAGTTTTTAAAGAAATTACAGCCATTTTTAGAAAACTCATTAAGGGCAAAATTCCCTTCGCATCCCCTGAATGCCGGAGAAAGAACACCAAAAGTAAGCTCCGGCGCCATCTCCAGCATCATCCGGTTACCATATCCTGCATCAAGGGCGCGTCCGGCCTCTTCCACCGTCCACCATCCAGGTCGTCTGCAATAATTCACACATATCTCGCAGGAACAGGGATCAGAAGGAGGATATTTCTCAAGGAGGGATTGTTTTGGTATGCCGTTTTTATGCATATCTAGCAGCTTAATCTTAATGTGGAATTTATTCCTAATAAGTCTTCATTGATATCGAGCTCCCTCGTCCTCCCGAGTGCTCGGGAGGACGAGGGATGACTTCTTTTTTACTGTGACAACTTAATCAAATTATAGCAAAAGTAAATCACACACAAAACCCCAAACCCATACTCCAACTGAGAACCGAGAACCGAGAACCAAGAACTCTTCAAGTCTTCGCCTGAATTTTCGCCCATGTATCCTTCAGGGGAACCGTCCTGTTAAAAACCAGCTTTTTGGAAGTTGAATCCGGATCAACACAAAAATAACCTATACGCTGGAATTGAAATTTGTCGAGCGGATTTGCTTCCTTAAGTGAAGGTTCAACAAAGCCATACAGAATCTGAAGTGAATCAGGATTGAGGTTAGATATAAAATCCTGTTCCTCCCCGACAACATCCGGATATTCTTTATTAAAAAGCCTGTCGTACAGCCTTATTTCAGCCGGAACGGAGTGCTTTGCAGAAACCCAGTGAATGGTACTTTTCACCTTCCGGTTGCTTAATGGTTTCCCGGAACGTGTTTCAGGATCGTAGGTGCAGTGAAGTGCTTTAATGATTCCTTTTTTGTCTTTTATGATCTCCTCACATTTGATGATATATGCACTTTTAAGACGAACTTCATTGCCGGGTGAAAGTCTGAAAAATTGTTTCGGGGGATTTTCCATGAAATCATCCTGTTCAATATATAACTCCCTGGAAAAAGGAATCGTTCTTGTGCCCATACTCTCATCCTCGGGATTATTTATTGTTTCGAGCCATTCGACATTATCATCAGGATAATTGGTAATAATTACCTTCAGTGGCCTGGTCACTGCCATCACACGACTTGCCCGGCGGTTAAGGTCTTCACGTATGCTGAATTCAAGGAGTGCTACATCAATTACATTATCCCGTTTGGCAACGCCAACCTTATCCGCAAAGTAGCGGATCGATTCAGGCGTATATCCCCCTCTTCTTAATCCGCAAATAGTTGGCATGCGCGGATCATCCCATCCGTGTACATGACCATTTTTAACCAGCTGAAGAAGTTTTCGCTTACTCATAATCGTGTAGCTCAGGTTCAGCCTGGCAAATTCAATCTGTCGGGGGCGGTACTCGCCGTCCTTTAATTCATCCACAAGCCAGTCATACAATGGCCTGTGTACTTCAAATTCGAGGGTGCATATTGAATGTGTAATGCCTTCAAAATAATCACACTGTCCGTGTGCAAAATCGTACATCGGATAGATACACCACTGGTCTTCGGTTCGGTGGTGCCTGGCGTGTTTTATACGGTAAATAACAGGATCGCGCATATGCATATTAGGGGAAGCCATATCGATTTTTGCCCTTAATACATGAGAACCCTCAGCGAATTCTCCGTTTTTCATTCTCTCAAACAGGTCAAGATTTTCTTCAACAGAGCGTTTCCTGCATGGACTTTCTATACCGTGCTGGGTAAGGGTTCCGCGCTGTTCACTGATGGCTTCAACCAATTGGTCATCAACATACGCCTTACCATCTTTGATCAGATTTATGGCAAACTTATATAATTTATGAAAATAGTCGGATGCATAATATTCCCGGTCCTCCCAGTCAAAACCCAGCCACCGGATATCCTCTTTAATTGAATCAACATATTCAACATCCTCAGTCACCGGATTGGTATCATCAAACCTCAGATTGCACTTCCCTCCGTACTTCATCGCAAGTCCGAAATTCAGGCAGATGGATTTGGCGTGGCCGATATGTAGGTAACCGTTCGGTTCCGGCGGGAAACGGGTTTGGATCCGGCCATCGTTCTTACCATTTTTCAGGTCTTCTTCAATAATGGTTTCTATGAAGTTAAGGGAGCGCGATTTTTCATCTGAATTATTCATAAAAATTTTCTTAATGATAGGGACTATCGGCAACATAAAATGAACAGAGGTACAAAAATAGAAAAAAGTTGAGTCTCTTTTTTTGTTTCGAATTTCGTTTTTCGGTATTTCGTTTTTATTTAGTTATTTCGCTATTTCGTTTTTCGTGGTTTCTTTTTTATTTAGATTTTCGGTAGTTTCGTTTTTCGATTTTCCCAAAGATGGATTTTATCTCAATAGAAAACATGGAATTCTATGCTTTCCATGGTCATTACCATGAAGAGCAGATTGTCGGAAGCAAGTTCCTGGTGAACCTGACAATTGAGGCCGACCTTGACAAGGCTTCGGAGTCGGATGCCCTGAAAGACACCATTAACTACCAGGTGGTTTACAGGGTGGTGAAGGAAGAAATGGAAAAAAAATCGAAACTTCTTGAAAGTATTGCCAAAAGAATAATTGATTCTCTGTACGTTCATTTTGAAGGTATACAAAAAGTCACCGTTAAGGTTTCAAAAATGAACCCGCCAATAGGAGGAGGCAGGATTGAGAAGGTAAGTGTTACATTGTCACGCTAATCCTTGTTTGTTTTCTTTCAGCATACTTAGATGCAATGTGAGAACTATTTTGTCTCAAGGTCACAAGGTTGTAATTGTCTACATAGTCTCAAATGTAAAAATATTCTGTGAGAGTGTTTAATTAGATGCTCAATTCTTATCTCTTCAGTTCTTTTTAGTTAATTGATTGTTAAATCTCGTCTTTCTATTAACTTTGGTGTGATGAGGATTTAATTTTATCTAAAATTCAGAAAAAATGGAAATTCACCCTACTTTAAAGATTAATTATCTGTGCCCCAGGTGCCGATCTTATTTAAGAGTCTGGAACTACATAATTTTCACAGTTAAATATCATTCTGATAATAAAAAGGGCCTTTTATTATTAAATCCGGAACTTGGTAATTATGACCTGATACATCATTCATCTGTGAAATGTAAAGAAGGAGAAATGGTAGATTTCTTTTGTCCTGTTTGTCATGCTGATCTTACGGCAAATGAAATTAATAAGAACCTTGCATATGTAGTCATGATTGATGAGAATAATAAAGAATATCATGTATTTTTTTCAAAAATCTGCGGAGAACATTCAACTTTTAAAATAAAGGAAGAAGATAT
>JBGPAO010000183.1:0-6822 GCA_041480755.1 Bacteroidia bacterium | reverse complement strand
CGAAACCCGATGTTACTGCTCTAAAGAAGAAAATTAGTCTGCCTCCCGTGGACCTGAATAAAATCGACAACCCTTCATATCTGAGTTATTACCAGATTGTCCGGGAAAAAATACGTGGGAAGTATTGAGATCCTTTCAAAAAGTGGAATTCGGGATACAGTGGAGATTTTATTGAATGGGATTTGGGACCAGGATAGCAATTATTATGGTACAGTTACGATCGGAACACAAACCTGGCTTGCTGAAAATCTTAATACAGGGACAATGATTATGAACCTTTATGAACCGATAAATAATGATATTATTGAAAAATATTGTTACGAAAATAATACAGATATCTGTAAAGAATATGGAGGGATGTATACATGGAATGAGATGATGGATTATAATCCGTCTGATACAGGGCATACAGGTACTACACGAGGCATATGCCCTGAAGGTTGGCATGTCCCGACTGATTGGGAATGGGGAATACTCAATAATTATTGTGGAGATTCTGCTGCGGCAAAATTAAAAGAGGTCGGAACCTGGCATTGGCAGGCACCAAATATTGCTACAAATGAAACCGGTTTTACTGCACTTCCAGGGGGAGAAATGTATCGTGACCCGAAAGAAAACCCAAATCCTTCCGCTAATCGTTTTGGCGGTCTGGGTCATGTTTTTAATTTTTGGACAAGTAAAATTGAATATTTGCCATGTTGTGACTTATATTGGCCAATAGAATATTTTTCCTATAATATCTCTTTTGCCGGTTTTGGCAGATCCTGGCAGCCGCCATATTTTGCAGAATCTGTCCGATGCATTAAAGATCCATAGATAGGATAAATAGGAATATTTTTGATAAATGCTGGAAAAGTCAAAGCATTTATGAATGTCAAATTATCTTCTTGAATCAGAAATTGTTGTTCTAATTAGTTATCTATTCCTTAAATATATAAACTTCCTTCTTCCCATCTGAAGTCACAAATCCCCTGAACATCCCAGTTGTATTGAATTCCATAACAATATTTCCTTCCCGGTCAATAGCAATTATACCGCCTTCGCCGCCTGCTTTCTTAAGTTTTTCATGAATAACCTGTTTTGCAGCCTCTTCCAGGGTGAGATTCTTATATTCCATAAGAGCAGAAATATCATGGGCTACAGTATACCTGATCAGAAATTCGCCATGGCCTGTTGCAGAAACAGCGCAGGTTCTGTTGTTGGCATAATTTCCTGCTCCAATAATTGGTGTATCACCAATTCTGCCGGTTAACTTATTTGTCATTCCACCTGTAGAAGTACCCGCCGCCAGGTTACCATTTTTATCCAGTGCAACGCATCCGACTGTACCGTTTTTGGAAGCTTTTTCTTTTTCAAGCTGGTCCTGCAGGCTGTTCCATCTCCTTTCAGTGAAGAAATAACTGCTGTCAACTATGGTGATACCATGTTCCTTTGCAAATTTTGACGCACCTGCCCCGCATAGCAGGACGTGGTTGGACTCTTCCATAACTTTTCTGGCTGCAGAAATAGGATTCCTTATATCACCAACTGCGGCGACTGCACCGGCCATCATTGTCAATCCATCCATAATCGATGCGTCCAGCTCGTTTTTTCCTTCATGTGTAAAAACTGCACCCTTACCGGCATTAAAAAAAGGTGAATCTTCCATAATAATTATGGCAGCTTCGACTGCGTCAAGGCTGCTTCTACCGGCATTAAGCAGAACATAACCTGTATCAAGTGCCCTTAGCATCACTTCTGTATAATTTTTGCGGGATTCTTCAGGGATACTCTCAGGGGATATGTTTCCTGAACCACCATGAATAACCAGTGCAAATTCAGGAGAGTCATTGCCGGAGCAACCGGTTATAATAAGTATAATAAGGAAACTTAGGTATTTTGTCATTTCCATGGTATTTATATACAAAAATAAGAATCAGGATTAAAATAAAAGGGGCTGTATCGAAATTTTGATACAGCCCCCTCCGGAATCAATTAACATGAATTATCAACTTACTCATCAAGTTTGATGCCACCATATTTTGTGACTATCCGGACAGTTGCATCAGGATTAACTTCTTTTCCGACAACGCCGTTAACCTGCATTGAGGTATTCTCAACGATACGACTGACTTTGCCGGCATCCGGATAAGAAATCTTTGCATATTCAGCCTGGCCATCGAGCTGATATGAGGCATTTGGATCTATCCCAATTCTGTATCCGCCGTACTTATTCGTGATATCAATACTGCTAAAGGTAGCAGGCATAAAAGCGATTTTACAATCGGTATATTCGGTCTCCATGCTTAATTTTTCACGTATCTCTTCAATTTCAAAAGTGGAATACGCGCATACGGCAACAAGGTTAGCCATCTTTCCCAAACGGTAGACATCATATTTGCCATCAATAACCAGTGAACTGCATTCATCAAGAGCGATTTTTGAATACTTGCTCAGAAGAACTATTGCACCTGTACTGTTCAGATTAAGATTTGAATACTTCATTGTTACTTTCAGCCAGTCTGATTCTTCAATTGATGCATCTGAATAGCCAAGGTCAATCTCAGTAAGCGGTTTCTCATTTCCCCTGTAAATACGGTTCGCTTTGAGTTTTCCATATTTAATTCCAATTGTCGACCGTCCTGTAATTTCATTGATGAATACATCCCCGTATTTATTGTACAGGTTAAGCTGAATATCTTTTGGCATCTGCACGGTGTAATTAATTTTCAGATCATTATCATCCCTCCATGTCGATGTATTATTGAATTTTTCATCAAATACAGTTTTAGCTGAAACTGCATCACCTTCAACCGAGAAAACTACATCAATATAACTGAGCAGTTTTTCAGCCTTTTCCTGGCTGGCATTAGTAACCTGCACATTAACATCAATCTGAATAAGATCTTTATCCCAGTTTTTCAGGTCCATATCCCCGTATTTGTTATCCAGGGTAAGGACTGTATTCTGGTTTGTCTGGAACTCCTCATGAAAGTCCTTTTTAACCTCATTCTGAGAATATATCCCCTGGTTCAGCAGCAGGATGCTCCCCAGTATTATTGCTGTACTATATATCCTGTTTTTCATTTTGATTATTATTTGAAATAGTATTTTTTATTATCAGTAATTGATCGGTCAATTCATTTAGAATATCCAGTTTTAACTGGTAATGTTTAATCATTGCATTGATTAGCCTTTCGTTATTCGGATCATTTTCAAGCTCTTTTGAAAGGCTCTTGTAAATTTGATCCATCTCCTTCAGCTCTTTCATGATCATTTCTTTCTGACTCTTATCTTGCATATCAAGCTTCTGCAGATCATTGTACTTAGTTTTTATTGTGTGTATAAAATAATCTTCAACTTCCCTGTATTCCGGTGAAAGCCTCCCGAATGAATACATATTTTTTTCAATACTGCGGTTTACAGCCATTTGGTAAACCAGGATACTTGAAAATGAAACCAGTAATAGTACACCTGCAACCTTAAGATAATAGGACAGGGAATACCTTCTGGCCTGCCTGATCTGACCAAGCTTCTTAATGAAGCGGTCAAAATGGCCATCTGCTGGCTCAGCATTATCAAATGCCGGCCTGTTTCTGATTATCTTATTCTCAAGATTTTCCATATGTTTCTCTCTTTTTCTTAAGAATTAACAGCAACTTCTGCTTCGCTCTTGTAAATTGCGATCTTGATGATGAACTGCTTATTCCAAGTATTTCAGCAATCTCATCATGATCATAACCTTCAAACAATTTCAATGAAAGAACGACTCTGTAACCATCAGGCAATTCATGCACTGCCTCTATTATATCTTCAATCCTGATATTCGTAAAATCCCTGTCAATCTCATCCTCTTCTCCAGTCTTTTCAGGTAACTCCTCATCAAGTTCTTCAGTAAGCAGCTTTTTCTTCTTTAGCGCATCGAGTGAATTATTAATCACAATCTTCTTTAACCAGGCACCAAAACTTACCTTACCTGAATAAGTATTGATTTTCACAAAAGCTGACAGAAATGATTCCTGCATTATATCTTCTGCTTCCTGCGGGTCTCTGACAATCCTCAGGCTTGTATTGTACATGGACTTGAAATATAGCCTGTATATCTCAAACTGGGCTTTGCGATCGCCCTTCCTGCACCTGTCAATATAATCCTGATGAATATTCAGATAACCAGACTCATCTGTCATCTTATTCTGATATAAAAGACGATTGAATTTGGGAAGTGCTGCAATTTAAGAATTTTTATTTGCACTGGTTGAAGATAATTATATTACTGCCTTATTATTATATTGTTTCTGCATCTCAATTACTCCCTTCTTGAATTCGGGAAATCGTTCCCACAGATCCTTCTTGCAATCATTAAGTTCTGTGCATTGGATACAACATTCCAATCCTTTTGATATTGTACAGGACCTTACTGTACAATTTTTTATTACTACACCTTCTGGTTTATCTTTTGCTTTACAACCCCAGCAAATTATTTCCTCCGGGTCAAACTTAACGCCAAACCGCTCTTCAATCTGCCATAATTTATAAACCTCCTGCTTCTGCTCGGTATTATTTTCACGGGTTGCTTTAAGAAACTGACAATCATCCGCGCACTTGTATCCGCAATAGGTGAGTTTTTCAAGGTCAGGTACCTCATTATCCGGCACGGAAAGACCATATAATTTTTTCCCTGCCATAAACATACAGCAGGATAATCCTGCGCAGGCACCCATTACAATAAAATCACGACGATTAAGATTGGTTTTCATTGTGAATACTTTTGGTTTGTTCGCAGTCCGGTTTTTTGAGAATTTATCATGATTAGACCAGAGAGTATCCCTCCGGTTATAACTTCCCCGGATTCATAATCCAGTTCGGAACCAAGCAGGCTGTGAGGTATAAGATTTATAGCCAGGTACACTGCAGATGCAATAACCGCAAGCCATGGCCTCTGCTTTTTGAGATTAGCGATCACAGCAACGAGCCATAATACAAATGCTATCAGTATTTTATTGTCAGTAAGATCTTTTCCGAATGGAATGCCTGTCCAGAATTCACCGAAAGCGAATTTCTGTATCACGGGCCCGAGAATTAATCCTCCTGTTACAAGCAATATCAAGGTGATCCATCCAAATGCCCTGTAAGATGGATACCTGAAAGCAGCAAAAAATCCGGTAATCGTGGAGAACATCATAGCAGCGAAAATGAATAATATATGGGGAATAAGAACATAAGCGGGTACGTCGCCTTTAAAACGAATAATTACAGGCTGATCATTGACCTTAATTTGTTCCTGCCCATTTTCAATAATTACTGAATATTCCAGCTTACCTGCAGGAGGCTGGGAGGGAAGGTAGCCTTTGAGATGTTCCCCTTCATGCCTCATCACTGTTGTATCCCATGGTTCTTCAGTCGGAAATCTGCGGTAAATAACAGAACCCTTAAGCTGGCTTTCAGGATCCCAGATTTTTATCTCCCTGTCTGTATTTCCGCCATGACTGGTTGGGAGGTGAACCTTAATATCATTATTTCCAACTTTCAGTTTATAAGTATCAGGGTAGGTCGGACCTGTTAATCTCTGGAACACAGCTGCTCCAAGTGTAATTAATACTGATATCGTCCAGATCAGAGATTTTTTCATTTTCATAATTGAATTAACAAATCAATATTCTTTCCGTTTCTATCTATAGTTACAATGACCTGCTGTCCTCTGTTGAGTTTCTGCAGGCGGAACATATAATCATATACATTATTGACAGGTTTTCCGTCGATAGCAAGAATAATATCCCCTTTTTTCATGCCTCCTTTTTCAGCAGGTTTCCCTGGTGTGACAAATTCAACCCGCATTCCAAGGGAATCATCGGTGTCAGTAATATCCGGCATTAATCCCAGAGTAATCATTCCTCTGCCTTGTCTGGCTGCAGGCATAGTCTTTGGACCCGATTCAAGGAATGTCAGCATAGAATCCATACGTGAAACTGTATCCAGGATCTGAAATGCAAATGCGGCGACTTTTACCATGCCGGGATAGTTTAATTTCTCGGCCTTATCACCCGGAGTGTGATAATCTGTATGGACGCCGGTGGTCAGGAACAGGACAGGGATATCCTTACCATAAAAGGATGTTTGATCTGATCCTCCGAATCCTTCAGGACTGGTAGTCAATGATATGCTGTCTTTATGGGCAAGTCCTGTAATAATTTTTTCACCTTCTGCTGATGTGCCGGTCCCTATGACCTGCAGTTGGCTATCCTTCATTCTGCCCACCATATCCAGGTTCATCATCAGGCTGACACTGTCAAGGGGAATCATTGAATTGTCTGCAAAAAACTTCGAACCCAGGAGTCCTATTTCCTCAGCTCCGAAAGCCAGAAATAAAAAGTTTCTCTCAGGGTACTTTTTTTCAAGTGCGATCCTTTCGGCGATCTCGATTAATAATGCAACGCCAGACGCATTATCATCAGCTCCATAATGAACAGCAACTGTGTCAGGCATACGGGTTGTACTTCCCTGTCCTCCCATTCCGATATGATCATAATGTGCTCCAAGAATGATCCACTGATCTTTTTTCACCGGATCTGATCCCTCAATAAACCCAATAACGTTGTACGTTATTGCTTTCCTCGGAATAATCTCTGCCCAGCCTCTTATTTTCATACCTGTAATAAATGAGATGGATTTGAGCTTGTCGTTTATATGTTTTTCAAGAGCTGAAACAGATTTGCCTGAATTACCAAGTATCCTGTCCGCCACTTCCCTGGTAATATGAATAGCAGGTATACTCACAGAACTCTCCATCGATTTTACAGACATCAGTTCATCATAAGGGTCAAATAACGGCCCTGAAACAAAAAT
>JBGPAO010000182.1:0-6929 GCA_041480755.1 Bacteroidia bacterium | reverse complement strand
GGTACAGGGTGCAAGGTACAAGGTGAATTGCCGTCAGCTTTAGATGACGGAAACAGAAAATAAGGTTAACATTAATATTAAAAATCATGAAAACTTCAGAAGATCTTAAGAAAATTGTGAAAGAGAAATATGCTGAAATAGCCGAAACTAAGCCGCGTTGCAGTTGCGGTTGCAGTTCAGGTGCAGAAAAAAATTATACAATTTTCACCGAGAGTTACAAAACTCAACCGGGTTATGTGGAAGAAGCCGACCTTGGACTTGGCTGCGGATTGCCAACGGAGCATGCGGGAATCGAACCTGGAGATTCAGTGCTTGACCTGGGGTCGGGTGCCGGCAATGATTGTTTTGTTGCTCGTGCAATGGTAGGTGAAACTGGAAAGGTTACAGGACTGGATTTTACAGATGAAATGATTGAAAAAGCAAGGAGCAATAACAGTAAACTTGGCTTTAAGAATGTGGAATTCATTAAGGGTGATATTGAAAACATGCCTGTCCGGGATGAAAGTTATGATGTGGTAATCAGCAACTGTGTTCTGAACCTGGTCCCGGATAAACAAAAAGCTTTCTCTGAAATATACAGGGTTCTTAAAAAGGATGGACGTTTTTGCGTTTCTGATATCGTACTGGAAGGAGTCCTTCCTACGAAACTTCAGGAGGCGGCTGAATTGTATGCCGGTTGTATATCAGGCGCCATGCAAAAGAGTGAATATTTGAATGTGATCAGATCATCCGGGTTTAAAAATATCGAGATTAAAACTGCAATGAAAAATATCATCCCGGAAGAGATGCTGATGGAATACTTAACAGCTGATGAATTAACCGCTTTCAGAAAATTGAGGATTGGGATATACAGTATTACGGTGACTGCTGATAAATAGACAATTATGGATAATTCTATAAAACGTCTTTCATTTTTCGACCGGTTCTTAACATTATGGATCTTTATCATAATGTTTGCCGGGGTGCTTATTGGTTATTTGATCCCCGGGATTGCTGGTTTCTGGGATTCACTGAGCAAGGGGACGACTAACATACCCATTGCTATTGGACTTATTCTGATGATGTATCCACCACTTGCAAAGGTTAAATATGAAAAGCTTCCACTGGTATTCAGGAACATCAGGATGTTAATTCTTTCCCTTACCCAGAACTGGATTATCGGGCCGTTTGTGATGTTTTTTCTGGCTATTTTGCTGTTGGCTGATAAACCCGAATTGATGGTTGGTGTTATCCTGGTTGGACTTGCCAGGTGTATTGCAATGGTGCTGGTATGGAATGACCTTGCAAAAGGTGATAGCGAACTGGCAGCAGGTCTGGTTGCTTTTAACGCTCTTTTCCAGGTTTTTCTGTATTCTGTTTATGCTTATATTTTCATTACCCTGTTACCTCCTGTCTTTGGATTAAGCGGTGCAATTGTAAAAGTTTCAATCGGAAAAATTGCATTGACGGTAATGATATACCTGGGAATTCCTTTTCTTGCCGGGCTCTTATCCAGCCTGGTTTTGCGCAAAATTAAAGGAGATGATTGGTATTATGCAAAGTACATCCCGCGTGTGTCATGGCTTACACCCATCGCTCTCCTGTTTACAATTTTTGTAATGTTCTCATTCAAGGGGGAAAAGATAATTGAATTACCCCTGGATGTAATCCGTGTGGCTATTCCATATACAATTTATTTTGCAGTGATGTTTTTCACAACGTTCTTTATAGCCAGGAGAATAGGAGCAGGGTATGAGAAATCAACAACACTTGCCTTCACGGCGGGAAGTAACGATTTTGAACTGGCCATTGCAGTTGCCGTAGCTGTATTCGGTATAAGTTCCCAGGTCGCCTTTGCAACAGTTATCGGTCCCCTTGTTGAAGTTCCTGTACTCATTCTATTGGTAAATGTGGCACTGTGGTTCAGGAAGAAATATTTCGCTGAACAGTCAGTTTCAGCGTGATGATTATTAACTTTGCTTTTTCATTCCTGACCTGTCTTAAAAGTCAGGTAAACTGTCGGAATGATTAACATATTAAGAAAGAAATAAATGAAAAAGTATATCAAAATTAGCCTGGTCACTTTTAGCATTTTGTTAGGTGGATCGCTGTCTTTTGCTCAACAGCAGGAAGTGAAGCCGGTAAAACTAAGCCTGATCTCCGACGGGCTTTATGAAATATTGGATGGACGTGGTGCAAATGGAGGTGTGTATATTGGAGATAATGGAGTATTGGTCATTGACTCGAAAATGGATAAAGAATCAGTTGATCAGACAATAGAAGAAATCAAAAAAATAACTGACAAGCCTGTTAAATATCTGGTAAATACACACAGTGACGGTGACCATGTTAATGGTAACCAGTTTTTCCCTGAAGATGTAATTATCATTTCACATGAAAACTGCAGGAAAGAATTCTTCTTACCAACAAGAGACGGATCTCCTTCAAATTGGAATAAACCTGAATTAGCCTCTTATTTACCTGAAATAACATTCACAGGTAAGATGGATATTTTTCCCGGATCAAAAAAAGTGGAATTATGGTATTTCGGTGCAGGACATACAACAGGAGACGCAGTTGTCTATATCCCTTCAGAGAAAACAGCATTCCTTGGGGATCAGTTTTTCAAGGACCGCCCTCAGCTTATCCATTCCTATAAAGGTGGTAATTCTTTTGAACATGTGAAAACTCTGACGAAGATGCTTGAAACTTTGGACGCTGATAAATATTGCAGCGGCCACTCAGAAATAGTTTCCCGGCAGGCTATTCAGGATCATATAAGCCAGATACAGCAGCAGCAGCAAAAGATCAGATCGTTGATGGATAAAAACAAAAGTCTTGATGAAATAAAAAGTGAATTCAGTGAAAATGAATCCAGGTTAGTTGAATCGATCTTCAATGAGATCAAAGCCGGCTATTAATTGAGAGATAAACACCAGATTAAAATACTCACCAGGCAAATAAAAGCCATATGGTGAGTATTTTTATTTATTAGATACTTTAATATCAATATTTGCAGTTTTAATTAATTAAATGTTAAAACAGAATTAATAGTTGGTATTAATAAGATATCTTTTTACTTTCGGGGCTAATTTATTTTTATGTAACATGAAGAAAATGAGAAGTTTGAAACTAATTGCATTGGTCCTTCTGATATGCTCTGATTCTGTGTTTGCTCAGGAGATAGCGCAGTGGAGGGGGCCGAACCGGGATGGAATCTATACTGATAAGAATTTATTGAAAAGCTGGCCTGAGAATGGACCGGAATTAATATTATCCGTGAAAAATATTGGCAGGGGATATTCATCCCCGGTAATGTATAACGGAACAATTTATGTCACAGGCATGTTCGATTCCACTGATTATCTTACAGCCATAGATATGAAAGGAAATTCCAAATGGCAGGTACCATTTGGAAGATCCTGGTTTAACTTCCCGCCTGATACCAGATCTACTCCAACTGTAGAGGGAAACAGGGTATATGTAGTCAGCGGAACAGGCAGGCTGGTTTGTATAGATGCCGGCACGGGTAAAGAGATCTGGGCTGTTGATGTAGATAAGGATTTTAATGCAGAATGGCACACGTGGGGTGTAGCTGAGTCCCCGCTGATTGTTGATGATAAAGTAATTTGCAGTCCCGGTGGAAAAGAAACATCACTGGTTGCTTTCGATAAAATGACCGGTAAGCTGATCTGGAAATCCGGATCTGTCGGTGGTCCAAGATCATATGTTTCCCCCATATTATTTGAGCATAATACAATCCGGCTTATTCTGGCAATGACATCCATGAGTCTTTTTGCAGTTGATCCTGTTAATGGAGAAGTTCAATGGTCTTACCTGTTTTATCTGAAAAGCAATAATCCGGAGCCGGACGGTTCAATATTAGCCAATACTCCCATTTTTAAGAATGATGAGATTTATATCACAGGAGGTTATAACCTCCCTTCAGTTATGCTTAAATTGGCTTCTGACGGTAAGTCTGTTACGGAAAAATGGGTGGATAGTACACTTGATAATCATCACCATGGAGTTGTTCAGGTGAATGGTTATATTTATGGTTCAAACTGGTTAAATAATAATTTAGGTAACTGGGTTTGCCTGAACTGGGATACAGGTGAGGTCAAATATGAATCTAACTGGATCAGTAAAGGAAATATCATTTATGCTGATGGAATGTTATATCTGTATGAAGAAAAATCAGGTTATGTGGGATTAGCAAAAGCGGATCCGGAAAAATTTGAGGTGATCAGTTCTTTTAAGATCACTGAAGGAGAAGGGCAACACTGGGCTCATCCTGCGATATTTGACGGGAATTTATATATCCGGCATGGGGATGTGTTACTGATATATAATATAAAAGCATAGTTGTTGGAAAGAACAGTAAGGATAATAATCTCCTCCGTACTTGTCTTTGCAGGACTGGTTATATTAGGATGGTGGCTGACTGCCAATCCAACCAGGAATTTTAGTGCAGCTATTCCCGGCATGGATAACCGGCTTAGCTCCGGCGAATCAATGGCAGAAGTAATTAATATTGGTGAATATTTTGATCAGTTTGATGGTAAAACACCTGAACTGCTAAATGAGACATGGCCCAGGTTCAGAGGTGAGGATTTTGATAATATTTCGAAATCCCCGATCAAGCTGATCGATAAATTCGGCCCCTCCGGACCTAAAATAATCTGGTCAGTTGAACTTGGCGAAGGTCATGCAGGTCCTGCCATATATAAAGGATTGGTTTATCTTCTTGATTATAATGAAGAGATACGGGCCGATATGCTCCATTGTTATTCTCTTACAGATGGTAAGGAACTCTGGCGCAGGTGGTATCATGTCAATGTTAAAAGGAATCATGGGATGTCGCGCACAGTACCTGCTGTAACGAAAGATTATGTTCTGACAATTGGTCCCCGTGCACATGTAATGTGTGTTAACCGCAGAAACGGAGATTTCTTGTGGGGATTGGATATAGAGAAGCAGTATCAGGCTGAAATTCCTTTATGGTATACAGGACAATGCCCCTTGATTGATAATAATAAGGCAATAATAGCAACCGGAGGCAAAGCACTCCTGATTGCCGTCGATTGTTCTTCAGGGGAGGTATTATGGGAAACTCCCAACGAACTGGGATGGAAAATGTCCCATTCTTCTATAATACCTTTTACTTTCGGAGGACGTAAAATGTATGTATATAGTGCTGTCGGAGGGGTCTGCGGGATAGCTGCCGATGGAGAAAATACAGGGCAGATTCTCTGGAGCACTTCAGCATGGCAGCATCCTGTTGTCGCCCCTTCACCGGTCTGCATGCCTGATGGAAGGATTTTCATCACAGCCGGTTATGGTGCCGGAAGTATGAACCTGCAGCTGACAGGTAACGGGGACAATTTTAAAATTGAGGTTCTCCAGGAATATACCCCTAAGGACGGCCTTTCGTGTGAAATGCAAACGCCGATATATTTTAAAGGACATCTGTTCGGAGTTCTGACTAAAGATGCTGCAACTATGCGCAATCAGCTGGTTTGCGTGAATCCTGCAGATACAAAAAAATTTGTGTGGACCAGCGGTCAGGAAAACCGTTTCGGGATGGGACCTTATATTATAGCTGATAATAAATTTTATCTTTTGACTGATGATGGCACCCTGACTATTATTAAGCCGGATATCAACAGATATATACAGCTGGATCAGGCTAAAGTATTTGAAGGCCAGGACGCCTGGGGTCCGTTTGCAATTGCTGATGGCTTTTTACTAATGAGAGATTCAAAAAGAATGTTTTGTCTGGATATGAGGAAATAATATGAAAAAAACAGGAATACTTATATTGGTCATTCTGCTTTCGCTGGTTATTGTCATAATCATTGCCCTCGATATAAAATCTACAAGGACTGGCAGTCGTTCGGGCAATAAGTATGAGCTGGATATTGAAGATTATATGAAGGTTGATCCTGCTCTTATCGGATATAATGAAGTGAGGAATTATAATATAGGAACCGACTCACTTAATGGGATTGCATACAGTGAACAAAAAATTTACCTGGCTGAAGGCAGGTTCATCCGGATCCTTAATCTGAAGGGTGATCAGTTGATCAGGATCAAACTCCCGTATGAAGCCACGTGCCTTGATATTACTGACGATGAGAAGATTATAACAGGTTTCAAAAACAGGATCGGATTATTTAATGAGACCGGGGAACTTCTCTGGATAACGGACACAATTAATGCCAGGGCATATATAACAGCAGTTGCTAATAAAGAGCGCCTGATATTTGCTGCCGATGCCGGAAACCGTGCCGTACACCGGTATGATATATCCGGAAAATTCCTGAACAGTTTTGAGGGCAAGACCGGAAGGAATGATTCAACTGGTTTTATTGTTCCCAGCGGATATTTTGATCTTAAAATCAACAGTGACGGTGAGCTATGGGTGGTGAATCCGGGAAAACATGCTTTTGAGAATTATACTTACGATGGTGATCTGCGTGGATTCTGGGAAAACAGCTCTGAGGGTATAGAAGGTTTCAGCGGCTGCTGTAATCCGGCACATATTGCTTTTTTGCCTGATGGATCATTTGTAACCAGTGAGAAACTGATTGTGAGAATTAAAGTGCATAAGCCTTCCGGTGAGCTCGTTTCCGTCGTTGCAGCACCTGACAGATTTAAGGGAAATGGGTTTGCACCGGATCTGGCTGTTGATGATAACGGCAATATTTATGCGCTAGATTTTGACAGGAAAATTATCAGGGTATTTGAGCCAAAATAATTCCTAAATGGATAGAAAAGAATTTATAAAGACTTCGGGACGATGGATGATTCTTGGCGTATTGACTGCTTTTACAGGTGGTTTAGTACTGAAGAGGCATATCTCGGTGAACAAAGATGCCTGCAGTATATCATCAGGCCGGTGCAGGGAATGTGCCATTTTGGCCTCCTGCAACCTTCCTGAAGCCGTT